>JAGQIY010000613.1 GCA_020430865.1 Myxococcales bacterium | reverse complement strand
CTCCGCCCGCTGAGCCCCCGAGACGCCAGCGTCGAGGAGCTCGAACGCGTTCATGGATCTGGTTATTTAAGTCAGCTCGACCAGGCGCGCGGCGGCAGCGGCTACCTGGATGCCGACACCTACTACTCACCGGACTCCGTCGCGGCAGCGGTCCGAGCGTGCGGTGGGAGCGTCGCGCTCGTGGACGAGTTGCTCGACGGAGGATGCGACTTCGGCGTCGCGTTGGTGCGACCGCCAGGACATCACGCGCGACCCGACTCCGCGATGGGCTTCTGTCTGCTCAACAACGTGGCGGTCGCCGCCGCGCACGCCCGCTCTCGAGGACTCGAGCGCGTGATGATCCTCGACTGGGACGTTCACCACGGCAACGGCACTCAGGAGATGTTCTACGACGACCCCCACGTGCTCTATGCTTCGTTGCACCAGTTTCCATTTTACCCTGGGACAGGCGCGGCGAGCGAAGCCGGCAGCAGTGACGGCACGGGCTACACCCTGAACATCCCGCTCAGTTCGGGCGCCAGGGAGCCGGTGTACGTAGATGCCGCGCGGCAATTGCTCGCACCCGTGCTCAGCCAGTACGACCCACAGCTGTTGCTGATCAGCGCTGGCTTCGACGCTCACGCGCGGGACCCTCTGGCAGGTATGTTGCTCGACGCCGAGAGCTACTCCCGCGTGCTCGGTGTGCTGCTGGATGCCTGGAATGGTCGTGGTCGACTCGGCTTGCTGCTCGAGGGAGGCTACGACCTCGGCGGACTCCAGCAGTCCCTCGAGGCCACGCTGCGGCGGCTGGTCGAGACCCCCGCTGAAACGGGCAGCTCCGAGCGCCCGTCGTCGCGCCACGAGTCCGAGCTCTGGTCGGCCCGGAGCCAGGCCAAGCGGTTCTGGAAGGTCTAGCCAAAAAAGGAGCTCAGCGTGTTGCGCGTCCCCCACCCCGTGAGCTAAGACTCCGCGCTCTCGCGGGGCGACCCGCGACTTCCTTGATTGGCTCCTGGTCCCCGCTCTGGGGGCGAGGGCCACTTTGGCGCGAGGCCGGCTCGCGACTGAAGTACTCGGAACGTCAGGCGACGATCCGAGGCACACGGTGGGTGTAGCTCAGTGGTAGAGCGCTGGATTGTGGCTCCAGTTGTCGTGGGTTCAATTCCCATCATCCACCCCGAAGACGCGCCTCCAGCGTTCGGAGCACGCCAAGCGACCGTCAGCGCTGGGCGGATGCCTACGGGCGTCGCGAGGGTCAGCCGCCGGGATTCCGGCGCGCGGCGTGTCACGGCTCCAGGGGTCGGCCTCGTGGGGTGGGGTGAGACGCATTGCGCCGTCGCTTTCCGAGCGCCGCGGTGACTGCCCTGGGCAGCGCGCGGTGTGGTAGAGGCTGCCCCATGCACTCGGACAAGCTTGGCCTCGACACCTTGGCAATCCACGCGGGGCAGGAGCCCGACCCGACCCACGCAGCAGTGATGCAGCCGATCGTGCTGGCGAGCACGTTCGCGCAGGCTGAACCCGGCAAGCCCAAGCTGTTCGAGTATTCACGCAGTGGAAATCCCACGCGGCAGGCGCTCGAGGCTTGCCTCGCGGCAATGGAGGGCGGGAAGCATGGCTTCGCCTTCGCCAGCGGAAGCGCGGCCACGCTCACGCTTCTGCACACCCTCAAGCCGGGGGACCACGTGGTGAGCGGAGACGACGTGTACGGCGGAACGTTTCGCCTCTTCGACAAGGTGCTCAAACCGATGGGTGTGAACACCAGCTTCGTCGACCTCCGTGATCCCGAGCGACTCGAGCAGGCGCTGACCCCCCAGACGCGCCTGGTGTGGATGGAGACGCCTACCAACCCCATGCTGAAGCTCTTCGATATCGAGGCGATCGCTGCACGCTGCAGGGCGCACGGACTGCCGCTCGCAGTGGACAACACATTCGCTTCGCCAGTGATCCAGCAGCCCCTGAAGCTCGGGGCGACCATCGTGGTGCACTCGACGACGAAGTACATCAACGGCCACTCCGACGTGGTTGGAGGCGCGCTGATCACCTCGGACGAAGCCATCGCCGAGCGCGTTGGCTTCTACCAGAACGCCATCGGCGGCGTCCCCTCGCCTTTCGACTGTTACATGGTTCTGCGCGGAATCAAGACGCTTCCGGTTCGCATGCGCCACCAGGCAGGCAGCGCGGCGGAGCTAGCGAAGCGGCTCGAGGGCCG
Source organism: Myxococcales bacterium (assembly GCA_020430865.1). Next base: position 984 of record JAGQIY010000613.1, on the reverse strand, counting down.
CAAAGGCGTGAAGAAGGTCCACTATCCCGGCTTGGAGAGCCACCCGGATCACGCGCTCGCCAAGCGGCAGATGCGTCTTCCGGGTGCGATGGTCAGCGTCGATCTGGACGCCGGCGTCGATCAGGCCAAGCGTTTTCTGTCGGCACTGAGGATCTTCACTCTGGCTGAGAGCCTCGGCGGCGTGGAATCCCTGGCCGAGCACCCAGCCATCATGACTCACGCCTCGATTCCCAAGGAAACCCGTGACTCGATCGGCATCGGCGACGGCCTGGTGCGCCTCAGCGTCGGCCTGGAAGACGTCGAGGATCTCTGGTCGGATCTCGAAGGAGCCTTCGCGGCAGCGGGCCTCTAGCTTCGTCTCCGTCTGCTCGGAGCGAAAACTGAGTAGGAATTTGGCTCGTAGGAGCTTAATGTCTCGGCATGACTCTTGGGCTCGATCTTGCTCTTCGTCGTCTGATCCCGCGCGCGGTGGCGCTGCTTCCAATCAGCGTGCTCGGCGTCAGTGCCGTCAGCTGTAGCGATCCGGTTCCCGTCGCCGCCGCCGGTAACTTCGCTGTCAAGATCGCGGGGGACGCGCCAGGTGCCCCGAAGCGCTGTAGCCTGGGGGGCGGCGCGGTCTTCGGGTTCGGCGACCCCACGAGCAGCGAGCCTGGCGATCGGACTTCGGACGGCGACGATAAGGTCAGCGTCAGCTGCAAGGTGCGCAAGAGCGGCGACCACTACGTGATCAGTGGCACGGTCGCTCGCAATGCCGACTCGTTCTTCATCTCGAGCGATGACCTCGACGCCACCTCCAACATCGGCAGTGCGCGGATCAACGCTGTCTCGGGGAAGACCATTGGCTACTCGACTTGCACCGCGATCTCCTGCCCGCAGGTCAGCGACCCTCCGCTGTGCACCCTCGAGGTGCTGAAGGACCGCGCCGGCGAGGCCCAGGTGAAGCCTGGAGCCATCTGGGCGCAGGTCACCTGTCCCATGGTCGTT
>JAGQIY010000612.1 GCA_020430865.1 Myxococcales bacterium | reverse complement strand
TACGCCAGACGCCAACCCGAGCGGCAGCTTCCTGTATCCGTACGACAAGACGGTGTTCGCACGCGGCCTCTTGCCCCCGGAGTTGATGTGGAGCGGCGGCAACGCAGGAGACCAGTACAAGATCAGCATCCGGAGCACCTACGTCGATCTGACGGGCTACGTGACCGCCGATCCACCGAGCAACGTGCCGGTGCCCAAGGACTGGTGGGACCAGCTCGCGGAGAGCAGTGACGGCACGCCCATCAGCGTCTCCGTCCAGCGCAAGGATCCGGGTGGGTCGGCACACGTGCCGATGACTCAGACGTGGACCATCGCACCGGGGAGCCTCCGCGGGACGATCTACTACTGGGCCGTGAACCTCGGCCAGATCGTGAAGCTCAACCCTGGCGCAGACGCGCCGGTGCCCGCCTTCGACCCGGGGCCCTACGACCAGCTTGGCTCACCGGCACCGATCGGCGGCTACGCGGGGGAGAGCCCGCCCTGGGACGCTAATTCCTCCGGGAAGCGCTGCGTGGCTTGCCACACGGTGAGCCGTGACGGCTCCCGCTTGGCGGCGCTGTTCAGCGCCTGTGGGACGGCCAACGGATCCTGCGCGAGGCCGTGGGGCGTCGTGGACACGACCAGCGAGCAGATCCAGGTGCTCAGCACCTACAACCCCGGTCCAGCGATCTTCAGCGCGCTGACGCCCAACGGCTCGCACCTGGTCTACGACACGGTGAACTTCGACATGGCGCTGGCCGACGCCTCCACGGGCGCGCCCATTCCTTCGGAGCTCGATACGCTGAGCGCCAGCGTGAACATGGCGCATCCGCAGTTCTCCCCCGAGGGCAACTACCTCGCCTACGCCGCGAACGTCCAGGGGGGCTACCCGGTGGAGTTCTCGTCCAGCGATCTCGAGATCCTGGACGCGCACGTTGGTAGCGGCGCGCATTTCAGCAACCGCCGCCAGCTGGTCGCCGGTGGAGGTCATTTTGTTTTTAATGATACGGCCACCACCGAGTCATACTCTCTTTCCCTCCACGACGCTATTCACATCTGGGCCAACGCCTCCACGGCCGCGCCCTTCCAGACCGGCTCCAACGACCTGTTCATGGTGCCCGTGGACGGCAGCGCGACCGAGATCCGCCTGGCCAACGCCAACGGTGACGGCGTGCTCGCCCCCAAGGATTCCTCGCGGAACTATCAGCCACGGGTGAACCCGGTGAGCGTCGGCGGCTACTACTGGGTGGTCTTCGTGAGCCCACGCGACTACGGCAACAAGATGGCCAGCGCGAGCGACTCCACCAACGAGAACCGCAAGCAGCTGTGGGTCGCTGCCATCGACCCGAACCCGACGCCGGGCACCGACCCCAGCCATCCAGCGTTCCGGCTGCCGGGGCAGGAGCTCGGCGCGATCAACATGGACGCCTACTGGGCGATCGAGCCCTGCAAGCAGGAGGGCACGTCGTGCAGTGAAGGCTACGAGTGCTGCACCGGGTTCTGCCGCGAGCAGTCGGACGGGAGCCTCGCGTGCGTCCCACCACCAACCGACGATTGCGCGCGCATCGGAGAGACCTGCACCACCGCTGCGGACTGCTGTGACTCGAGCGCTGTCTGCGTCGGAGGGGTTTGCTCTCAGGCGGGCCCGAAGTGAAGGGCGGTGTGCTCCTCCTCGCGTGCGCCGGACGGCGCTACGCGTCGGTGTAGTCGAGCTCCGCCTGCAAGCAGCTGACGCAGTTCTGGCTGTCTTGGCTGAGCTCTCGGTATCGGGGGGAGAGGTCGCGCTCGAAGACGACTCGGTCACCCATTTCCAGGCGGAGACTTACCTCCGTGGGCGTGCCGTACACGTACACCCAGATCGCGCCGTCCAGCGTGCCGACGTCGACTTGCTCGGAGCTGCACGTCTTGCTGCCGTTCCCGGCGCCGTCGAGGGTGATGTCGCAGCTCTGCGGCGTGCCGTCCAGGCTGAGGCTGAGCTGGTAGTCGCCGGCTCCCGCCGCGGGAAGCCCGACGATCAGCGAATCCTGACACGGTGCCGGCGAGTCGCAGGTGGGACTCGGACAGCCGACGAGCAGCGCCGCTGCTGGCCCCAGGAGCAGGCAGCGAACCGCCGCCCTCATGGCAGGCGTTCCAGCACGGCGAGCACACCCTTGCGCACCGGGGAGCGGTGATGCGACGCGCCCTGGCGCATCTCGATCTCCGCGCGGTGCTCCACGTACCAATCGTAGGAGTCGGCGATCATTTCAGCGTTCGAGAAGCGTGGCTGCCAGCCGAGCCGCTCGCAAGTGGGGCGGATGTCGAACCACATTTCGCGGCCGTACATCAACGAGTGATAGTCCCCGAGGGGGGACAGGCCGAGCTTGCTCGTCACGCGCATGCCCCAGGTCGCGGCAGTGAACGGCAGGCTGCGGATCGCGCTACGGCTGCCCGCGTGGCGCACCAAGCCTTCCAGGAGTTCACGCATGCTGCCGAAGCGATCCGTTCCCGCGAGGAACAGGTTGGGGCCGGCTCGAGCCCCCGCGGCCACGCACACCGCGGCCAGGTCGTCAGCGTGTACGAACTGGTAGCGGTTGTGCCCCGAGCCCAAGAGGTAGAGCGGCCGGTCCCGGCGCACCCAGTCGAACAAGATGCTGAAGATCCCGAGGCGCCCGTGACCGAGCACCGTACGGGGACGCACGATGCTGACGTCGAGGCCGCGCTCGACGTACTGCTGCGCGACCCGCTCTGCCTCCAGCTTCGCACGGCCATAGGCCTCGCGCGGCGCCGGCAAGGTGGCTTCGGTCACCGGGTTGGCGGGGGGGATCCCGTGCACGGCGCTGCTCGACGTGAGCACGACCTTGCGGACGCCTTCGCGCAGGGCGGCCTCGAGCACGTTGCGCGTGCCCTCGACGTTGACCGCCCAGAACAGCTCCCGGTCCTTTGCGAGGGGCACCTGAGCGACGTTGTGGTGGACCTCTTCGACGCCGCGCATCGCCTCGGCGACCCTCCCGTAGTCACACACGTCGGCCTGCACCAGCTCGACTCGTGGGTCGCGGTCCGGGTTCTTCACCTTGTCGAACACGCGCACCCGCCGCCCCGAGGCGCTGAAGTGCTGCACCAGGATCTCGCCGAAATAGCCGGAACCACCGGTCACCAGGGTCGTCACCGGATCCGCTTAGCACCGTTCGCCGCCGGCTTGCATGACACGCAGTCGCAGCTGCTCAGTGGGCGTCCGCGAAGGCGATCGCGTTGCGCCGCGCGAGCGCCATCACCGTGCCTTGGGGATTCACTCCTGGTGAGTCCGGCAGCACGCTGGCGTCCGCGAGGTACAGGTTCTCGAGGCCCCAGACTCGCCCGCGAGAGTCGGCGGCGCTCAGATCTTGGCGCTCACCGATGGGGCACGACGAGAAGGCATGCACCGTGACCAGGCTCACCGCGCGCCTTGGTAGCTGCTCCTCGAGCCAGCGTGCGGCCTCGCCCGGTCGCTTGAAGGGGCCCACGCCCCACACGCTGGGGAATAGCTCGAGCGCGCCGGCGCTGAGCAGCAACTCCGAGAGCCGTGCCAGTCCCACGCTGAGCTGGCGCAGGTCGTCCCTGGAGACGTCATAGCGCACCAACGTTGCGTCTTCTCCCAGCGCCGTCGGGCGCACCCAGCCAAGTCCGGTGCCGCGGACGCCGACGTAGTACTGCGCCATCCGAGGGAGGCTGGCCATCTGAGGCTGATTCGCTGGCCAGTTGTCGCTGAGGGTCATGGCCAGCTGACCGCTACCGAAGAACGCGCCACCAAAGGACAGGTCGGGCCAGAACTCCTTGACCTGGAGCAGGGGCAAGACGCTTCTGCTCGCGTGCATTGCCTCCGGGAAACGTGCGGCGACCTTCAGGTAGGGGTGCACGCGCAGGCTATTGCCGACGTGGTAGCGGATGCCGCTGCGTAGCAGCAGCGACGGGGTCTCCGTGGGGCCGCAGCAGACGAAGACGTGCTCCGCCTGGATGCGGAGCAGGCGTTGCGCACCGTCCGCGGTCTGGGCGCGGATCAGGGCGCCCTCGACGCGACCCTTTCGCAGCAGGAGCCTCAGCACTCGCGCGCCGCTGATCACCCGGGCGCCCAGCGCCTTGGCCTTGGGAAGCAAGGAGCGGCTCATGCCCTGCTTGGCCCCAGTTGGGCAGCCCGACGCACACAGGTTGGCGTTCTGACAGCCAGGCGCGGCGCGGGGCACCTCCCAGGCGCTCCAGCCCATCGCCTCCGCGCCGCGTGCAAAGGCCTGGGTGCTGGGTGGCCACGGGGTCTCGCTGAGG
>JAGQIY010000611.1 GCA_020430865.1 Myxococcales bacterium | reverse complement strand
GACGACCATGGGGCAGCTGGCGCGCGGGTCCATCATCATCATGCCGCCCGCATGGCCGGGCTTGCTGCTCGGCATGGTTGCGGGCGACGGTTGCGGCTGCGCCGCCTCTGTCTCAGGCGTCTCGCTCGTCGTCTCGTCCTTGTTGCACGACAACATCGCCGAAGCGAAGACGACGCTCGCAAGCGCCACGAAGGTGAATCGCAGGGGTTTCATCAGGAGATCTCCTCAGTCATCAGCTCCGCGCAGGCGTACCGCTGCCGTCCGGGGTCGACGCGTCATGTTGATGGGGTGCTCGTTCATTCTGAGCGCCCTCGCCAACCGGCAAGGGCGCGTTCCCATCGGGCACGTACGACAGTGCAAGCCACGCGCCATGTCGCTCACGCATCTCACGGCCTTGACAGCTGGCGGTCCCGTTGTAAGTTAATGCTTACTAACTAACATCGAAAGGACTGCACATGTCACCCCTCGCCATCCAAACCCTGGTCGGCTTCATCTCGGTCGCCCTGTTCGCCGGGAGCTTGCTCCTGATCATGCTCCTGCTGGCCACGCTGGTGCGACCTGTAGCCAAGCACACGGACTCCGGGAAGGGAGAGATCGAATGAAGCTCGCGACAGACATGCTCAGCAGCGCTGCGGCTGTCGCGTCCGCGGTGGGCTGCACAACCATGCCGTCAACCCCAGCCGCGAAGGCGACACACGACCACGACCACCCGCACCACGAACGTGCGGCCGCGACGGCCGGCGTGGCCCACGGCATGCTCGCGATTCCGGCGGCGGCGGCCGATGGGCCGAAGCGCGAGGTGCTCGTTCTCGTCGATCGCCCCGAGCTGAAGCTCGCCACGATCATCTTGCGGGAGGGCACGGTGCTTCCAGAACACAGCGCGCCCGTCCCGGTGACCATCCAGCTGCTCGAAGGCGCGGGAACAGCGCGCTTCGGAGACAACGAAGAGCGGATGCACGCCTCGAAGCTCCTGCTGTTGGAGGCGGATGAGGCTCACACGATCGTGCCTGATGCGGGCACTACCACGGTGCTGCTCGTGCACTATCTCCGCGCTGTACAAGCCACAGGGAAGGCCGCGAGCGACCCTCACGGCCAGTGACGTTGACGACACGACCACCCCCAACCAGACCCACGATGTCTCGATTATCAAGCAGTGTTCGCAAGCGGGCGATCGCCCAAGCAGCGTTGACGCTGTTGGCGCGAGATGGCGTGGGAGGGTTCACGACTTCGACGCTCGCGCGTCGGGTCGGCGTGTCAGAGGCGGCTCTGTTCCGACACTTCCCGAACCTAGACGCGATCCTCGACGCGGCGGTGACCGAGCTCGAGATCTTGCTGTTTCCGGAAGACGCTGCTCCAGACGAAGGCGCGCCGCTGGATGACCTGCGTTCCCTCCTGGGGCGCCGCGCGGCGATGCTGCGCGACCGCCCGGGGGTGTTGCGCATCCTCTTCTCTCATGAGCTCGGCCGAGCGGGAACCCCGCGGACAGCACAGCGGGTGGTGGCGCTGCGTCGTCGATCCATGGCGCAGCTGACCAGCTACCTCCAGCGAGCGGTCGATGATGGCCTGGTGCGCGAAGACGTCACGGTCAAAGAGCTGGTTTCGATCGTGTACGGGATGATTCTGTCTTTGGTGTTTGACGTCGACCGGGCGGTGCCCGGTGGCTTCGAGTCCGCAT
>JAGQIY010000610.1 GCA_020430865.1 Myxococcales bacterium | reverse complement strand
TGTATCGTGCGCCCTCGCGGAGTCCCACGCAGACCAGCAGCGCCCCGGCTGCGAGGTAGCGGGCCACTCGCGAATCGAACGGAATCGAAAGGCGCTCGCCTTCAGGATTCACTGGGCATACGCTCCGAGCATGGCGCGCGAAAGAAACCCCCACTTTGACGACAAGCGAGTGGTCTGAAATGACAGCTTCTCGGGGGCGTACGACCCGCCGAGCAGCGGGTACAACAATGAGTTCGATCTCCAGTGGCGGCTGGCATTGGAAGGTGACCCGGCATATGAGGACCATGCCGGTGCGAGCACGGCCGATGCATATATCGAAGACCGAATCTACGAGTGGACTGGACGCCACCCGAAGGGCGGCGGACTGACGCATGTGGGGAACGGCGTCCGCCGGCTGGACATACCGATCGATGAGGAGCTGATCCGTGGAAAACGATGTGTGGATGTCGGATGCGGCATGGGTCGTTGGACGAAGACCATGCTCGCAATCGGCGCCGAGTCGGTACTCTCCATAGACCTGTCGCAGAGCGGTCTCGATTCAGTTCGCAAGTTCAACCCGAATGTACTCGCGGCTGACGTAACCACCCTGAAGCAAGAACACGCCGACCTGGAGAGCCGCTTCGATTTCGGCGTGTCCTGGGCAGTCGTGCATCACACGCATGACCCTTCGCTGGCATTCCGCAATGCGGCCTGGACAATTGCTCCGGGAGGCGCGTTGTATTTGATGGTGTACGCGCCAGAGGGTGTACACGGATTGGAGCTGACGGCGCGGAGGCGCTCGCGATTCCACCGGATGCGAAACGTGTCGGGTCGACTGCAGTACGTCGACACACTTGCCAGTCACCGATGGGATCCCGCCGCTTCACTACTCGTCAATGCAAAGCAGTTCGCCAAACGTGCGCTGCGCAGGCCACCAGCAAGCAAGGTCGGCATTCTTGACATGCTGGAACCGTTCTACAATTGGGTTATCCCCCTCAAGGCAGCAGAGGACTGGTTCATCAAGAACGGATTCTCGAGGCCGGTCTTGCTCAATCATGCGGAAAAACGCAAGTGTGCGTACCACCTCCTGGGTCGGAAGCGCGGATAAAGGACCCGTCGCGAGCGAGCTTGGCGATGGAGCGCAGCTAGCGGACATTAAATCCGCTTGAAATTCCGCTACGAAGCCCACCCTTGACATCGCGTCACATGGCGTGAACTGTTCACGATGAATTCAACCCGATCAATACGGAGGAACCCAATGCGTTTGTCGAAGCTCGTGTCGCAAGGACTGTTAGCGGTGGCTGTCGCAGGTTGTTCCGCGGGTGCGGGTGAAGATAGGGAGCCGGTCGCGGCTTTTTCTGACGAGGTCTGCGCCCAAGGTGGTTTGGTCGCGGACGACGCGGACTACTTTGCACCCCCGGGCACCATGGTGAAATGGACGGCCTCAGCAAGCTGTGAAGTGGGAGACACGCCCGAATACAAATTTTGGGTTCTTCCGCCGGGAGGCTCGTGGACCGTGTGGCAGGACTGGAGCACCACGGATTTCTTTGACTGGGACACGACGGGCCTCGCCACGGGCAGCTATAACGTTCAGGTCTGGATCCGAGCGCAAGGTTCGCCGTCGACGTACGAAACGTGGAAGAGCCGCCCCTTCACGCTCGCGAATGTGACGAAATGCAGCTCCGTAAGCAGCGCGACGTCGCCGAGTGGCCAAACGACGATCGGAGCGACAGTCGGGATAACCAGTAGCGCGAGCTGTGGCGCTTCCACACCGGAGTACAAAGTGTGGCACTTGGCTCCTGGCGGTTCGTGGGCCGTCGCCGCGGACTGGACCACATCGCCGATGTACAACTGGGCGACAACGGGCGCGCCGGCGGGAACCCACAACTTCCAAGTTTGGGCACGCGCGCTTGGCTCTCCTGCTGACTACGACACCTACACTAGTTTCTACTACTCCCTCGCCACGGCCTGTAATTCAGTTAGCAACGCTTTCAGCCCGGCAGGCTCTACACTCCCCGGTAACCCGGTAAGTATTACAGCGAACGCCAGCTGTGGGGGAACTGCGAACTACGCCTTCTGGATGAAGGCCCCGGGCGGCGCGTGGTCTGAGGTACAGCCCATGGGCGCTTCCAACGTATACAACTGGGACACGACTGCCGCTGCACCAGGCGTCTATAGTTTCCAGACCTGGGTACGGAATCAGGGTTCTCCCTACGCCTATGAGGCATACGGCAGCTCAACCTACACGCTATTGACGGGTGGAGCGGCGTGTACGGGCGCGACGCTCGACGCTTCGCCGGCCAGCCCGCAAAGCGTCGGCACGCCGGTGCAGCTGACTGGCGGCGCCGCAAGTTGCACTGCAGCGGAATTCAAGTTTTGGAAACTCCCGCCGGGTGGCTCGTGGGCGGTGGTCCAGGACTGGAGTGCCAGTCCAACCTATGACTGGGCAACAGGATCAGAGCCGACGGGCAACTTCCTCTTCCAGGTATGGGCCCGCCAGGTTGGTTCCACCGCCAGCTACGAAACATATCGCACCAAGTCGTACACGCTCAACTAGAGGGCCCCGGCACGTGAACCGCCTCGGCCCGCTCAAAGAGGCTGTGCGGTCTCCCCCCGTGATGCTTGGACAGCTTACGGGGGGAGTCCTCGGTTCCGCTACGTCCGTATACGTGGCTCGTGCCGGAAATCGGGTCAACCTTTAGGCGGAGGCGGGAGGACGTTCCTGGCGAAGAACAACCACTCGGCGTTTCTGCCGCCCGATCGCAAGAGCAGCCACGAGCGTTGCGAAGAACGGCATCATCGGAACGCGGTAGCGAGAAAGCGTCCCAAGATTTGTGGTGGTCAAGCCGACCGCCAAAGCAAATACCACCGTGAAGACGAAAAAGAAGACCAGCGCTGGTGAGGCTGCGACCTTTTTTCCTGCTCCACGAAAGCCGAATCGAACGGCGGTTACCACCATCAAGACGGTCAGGAGCGACGTTTCGAACGCGTTGACCGCCATCAGCGAATTTTTCACATCGAATACGGATGGCCGGAACAGTGCAGAGAGCAGGCCCATCGGCGCCAGCGCCATCAGGGACCAAAACCCAGTGTTTTCCACGCTGCCGATCTCGAAGTACGAGCCCCCGCCAACCAACCCTCCAGCGTGTCGTCGAGCAGCAGCCTCGTCAGCGAAGCGCTCGAACGCGAACTGCGGGAATGCTGACCCAAGTGCTGCAATCGCGACCGCCGTAAAGACGAATGCAAGGACTAGCCACATTGGCCTTATTTTCGGGCCCGTGCCACCCGCGGCCTGCCGCCAGTAGAACCAAACGCCCGCCGCCATCGCCGCGGGCAGAAGCACGTATGGCTTGGTCAACGCGACAAGCCCTGCCGCCATGACCCCAATCACGACGCCGCGGAACACACGTTTCTGCATGAAGGACACGAGCGCAAATACGAGCCAACCCAACCCAGCCACCGCCAGCGTTTCCTTCTGCAGCGAGCTCGTCCAGAACACAACCGACGGAACTAGCAGCATCCCAACAGCAATGGGAATCGGCGCTCGACCGAAGTGAGTGCGCATGGCTGAATATGCTGCAACCTGCCCCGAATACGAGAACAGGCTAACAGCCACCGTGCTCGGCCATGCGCCGCCAATCGTCAGAACCAACAGCGCAGCGATCCCCGTCATCGTTCCCGTCGGGCTCCCTACGCCATAGACCGTCGCCGGGATTCGAGCGTCTTGCTGAAAGATCAACTTGAGCAACTCGCCAGCGTTGTTCTTGATGTCCAGACTGACAAATCGAGCTACCCCCTCACCGAAGTGATAGTAGCTCAACGCATCGGCAACGCTGCCGTAGGCAGTGTGCATGATCCAAAGCGTAAGATACGGCACGGAAGCGTGAAGCGCGAACCCGAGCCAAACCACAATCCGTTCCGACCCCAGCATGCGTCGGACGGCTGGGCCGAACCCTACTGATGAGACGACAACTAGAAGGAAGACGGCGATAACATCCCGCATTCGTCTTTCCTCTATTCTGCGGCAGCCCTCGCCCCGTCCTCACCGTCGGTGGAACTACCATAGTAGTGGTAGTAATACCCGTACCCAGCAGACCGTGATTCGACAAGGTTAAGAACCACCCCGACGATTCGTGACCCGACTGCACGAAGCGAGCGCAGCGCGTGACGGCCAACATCCTTGCTCGTCTTGAAGGCACGCACCACCACCACAGTACCATCAACGAGCGACGACAACACGGCTGCGTCTGTTACGGGAATTAGCGGTGGGCTGTCGATCACGACCCGGTCGTAGTCAGCTTGAACATGGTCGAGCAACCGGGCAAAGCTCGTGCTTTGAATAATCTCGGCCGGATTTGGCACACTTGGCCCGGCCGGAAGGACGCTCAAGTGCTCCACGTCCGTGCTCAGATCTGCGGTCGCCAGCAGCGTTCGGTCGAGCAGCCCGGTGGTGATGCCAATGTCGTTGCGTTTGCGGAAGATCTTGTGCAGTCGCGGCCGCCGCAAGTCACAGTCGATCAGAAGCACGCGGTGACCCGCCTGAGCCATCGCGGTGGCGAGGCAGCACGCCACCGTGGTTTTCCCTTCCGACGGCGCCGCACTGGTAACCAGCAACCGCGTAAATGGCTTGTCCGGCGACATGAACAGAATATTGGTACGCATTGCACGAGCAGCCTCTGCTACCGCGCTGGTGGGGTGAGTGTGGACCACAAGTTCTGGCGGCGCGTCGCTCGCCGGAGAGCGTTTGAGCCGCCGGTGCCGCGGGCCGTAGCTGCCATACCCACTGTCCGAGCTATCCACTTTTGGCAGCGTACCAAGCAACGATGTGTCGAGTTCTCGCTCGACATCGGCCGCAGTCTTGATGCTTCGGTCCAACAATTCGCGGGCGAGTGCGGAGGCGAATCCGATCGCAAGTCCCACTAATAGGCCCACGCCAGCACTGAACGGGATGTTGGGCCTAACTGGCTTGGTCGGTACGAGCGCGGAATCTACGACTCTGATGTTGTTGAAGCGCATCAACCCGGCCAACTCGCTCTCCTTGGATCGTTCGAGAACGAGCGAGTAGAGTTTCTCGGTGTTCTTTTTTGAGCGCTCAAGTCGCTTGTACTCGATCTCCAACAGGTTGACGTTCAGCGCCTTTCGCTTCGCCGCCTCGTACAGATGGCTGAGCCCGCGCACCTCCCTCTTGGCTGCATCCAAGTCGCGATCAACCGAACGCTTGATATTGGATATCTCGGCTAGAAGGGCCTTACGCGTCACCGCGGTGCGCGCTGCAGCAGCTCTTACGTCCGGGTGATTGGGCCCCTTGCCCGATTGGAGCAGACTCTGTTCGTCTCGCTTCGCGGCAACGTAGTCGCCGCGAAGTTGTTGCAGCACTTGGCTTTCGAGCAGTTCGCGCGCCGGAAGATCCGTCGGGTTATCGGCGCTGATCTTCTGCAACTCGCTCTTGCGGGCCGAAATCTTTTCCTGCCTCGCTCGGACGCCGGTCAAGGCTTCATTGAGCTGGCGCATTTCCTCGCGCAACATGTTCGATTGGTCGTCCATGGACATTGAAAGGATATTCTTGTCGCGCTTGTACTCATGTAGCTTCAGTTCACTGGTTTCGAGCTCCTTCTTCAGCTTGCTCAGCTGACCTCGCAACCAATCGCCCGACGATTGGTTTGAAGAGAGGGCGCTATCGAGGTTCTCCCTAATGTACGTGTCGACCAGCGCGGAAACGATGCGCTGTGCACGCGACGGGTCGGCATCCTCGAAACTGACGATCACCAGCCGACTGTCTTTCTCTGGCTCGACGTGGACTCTTGAGCGCAAGACCTCTGCGGCCTCTTCCGGCGTAACGTTCGCATCGCTCGACGATGACAACGCGTTTTCAAGGAATGCAGAGTCGTGTTGCAGCCCCAGTGCGCGAACTGTCAGGAGAGCAACCCGGCGACTCGCAATGATCTTGTACTGCGTTTCGTAGTACTCCTTGTTTGCCCAGTAGGCACCAGCGCCTACGTCCACGCTCTGGACGTCGTTGCCAAGGGGTTTCGGAGGTGTGGGATCGATCTGGATTGTGCTCGCGGCCCGGTAGACCTTCGTCTGACCCATGGCGTAGAACGTGGCCAAGAGGGTAACCCCAACTGCGATAACCACGAGGATTACCCAGTGTTTGCGCAGCGCTCCCCAGACCTCGCGAGCGGAAAGGCCGTCGTCCTTCGAACCGTCTGAGGTTTCGGTTATGTCGTGCGGGAGCATCGGAGAAAGAACCCGGACTGCATGAGTTGCGGCTTAACGGCCACAAGTTCAATCGGGGGCCACGGCCCCCAATTCGTCCCCAGGGTCGCTGAGTTTATGGCGCTGGGTGGACGCAGGCAACCTGGTAGTAGAATCCAACTCGACCTTGAGGCAACGAAACGAGACGGTATGCAACGGGGCTTTCCAAAGGTGGTCAAGGTCACGTTTGACCGCGTGGCGGCTGGCACTGGGCTGATTCTGCTCAGTCCGGTCCTCGGCGCCGCCGCCCTGGCGATTTGGGCCACCATGGGTCGGCCGATACTTTTCCGACAGGTGCGACCCGGACTGAAAGGTCGGCCGTTCACGCTTCTCAAGCTTCGAACGATGGCGAACCGGACGGATGATACTGGCCGCGACTTGCCAGACGCCGATCGCTTGACCGCGGTGGGTCGGTTCCTTCGAAGCGCGAGCCTCGATGAGCTCCCTCAACTCTGGAACGTGCTGCGTGGCGACCTAAGCCTCGTGGGCCCACGTCCCCTCCTCATGAAGTATCTGGAACGCTATTCCCCGGAACAGCTTAGGAGACACGACGTACTGCCCGGCATTACCGGCTGGGCCCAGGTCTGCGGACGGAACCAACTGAGCTGGCAAGAGAAATTCGCTTTCGACCTCTGGTACGTCGACAACTGGTCGCTCTCGTTGGACGCGAAGATACTAGCCTTGACGGCGCTGCGGGTCTTGCAGCGAAGCGGCGTGAACGCTGATGAACACGCAACAATGCCGGAGTTCCTAGGCAACGCGGCACCGGCCGAAGGGGACTAGTCGGTGTCCGTAGTCGAGACGGTAGTTGTTGGCGCTGGCGGACACGGCAAAGTAGTCGCAGACTGCGCTCTACGCGAAAACAGAGTCGTGGCAGGCTTCCTGGACGACGACCCAGGCAAGGCGGGAGCAACCGTGCTCGGTCTTCCCGTTCTAGGAACCCTCGGCTGGCTTGGTTCGCAAAGTCGGGCAAGCATAGAGCTCGTGCTGGCAATCGGCGCGAACGACCAGCGTGCACGGATCGCAGAACAAATCGCAAGACTTGGCTTCAAGTTGCACACAGCAGTCCATCCGTCCGCCACCGTTGCCGTGTCCGCGCACCTGGGTATGGGGTGCGTGGTTTTGGCAAATGCGGTGGTAAATGCCGAGGCTTCCGTCGGCCCAGGCGCAATAATCAACACCGGAGCTATCATCGAGCACGACGCGGTGGTCGAAAGATTCGCGCACGTCTCGCCCAACGCTACGGTGGGAGGAGCGGCGCGTGTTGGCGAACTGGCCCAACTGGGAATAGGCGCAACGATGCTGCCGATGACTACAATTGGCGCCGGTGCAATTGCCGGAGCTGGAGCCGTCGTTATCCGCGACATCGCGGCGGGAGCCGTGGCAGTCGGAGTGCCGGCCCGAATCATCCGCCAGCAGCGCGAGGACGCATGACTTTCAGCGAAGCACAGATCTACCTCTCCCCTCCTCACGTCGGCGAAGAAGAACGGCGGCTTCTACTGGACGCCTTCGCTTCGAACTGGATCGCTCCGTTGGGCCCACACGTAGACGCTTTTGAGGCAGAGATCTGCGCGCGACTCGGGGACCAGTTCTGCGCGGTGGCTCTTTCGAGCGGAACAGCCGCGCTGCACCTGGCGCTTCTGGTGCTGGGTGTTCGCTCTACGGATGAGGTCGTGGTGTCAACCTTAACCTTTGCGGCGACAGCGAACGCGGTGCGGTACGTCGGAGCAACTCCCGTATTCGTGGACTCGCTCGAGTCCACCTGGACTATGGACCCTGACCTCCTGCTTGAGGCACTCGAGAGCCGGAAGCGACTCGGCCGAAGGGTGGCAGCGGTCATCACTGTGGACTTGTATGGGCAGTGCTCCGACTACGATCGCATCCGCGAGGTGTGCGCGGAATTCGACGTACCCATCGTTGAAGACGCGGCCGAAGCGCTTGGTGCAACGTACCGTGAGCAACCGGCGGGGACGTTGGGCGACCTGGGCGTGTTCTCTTTCAATGGCAACAAGATCATCACGACCTCGGGTGGCGGAATGCTCGTGTCGAAGAACAAGCTGTGGATCGAACGCGCGCGCCACCTCGCGACGCAGGCGCGTGAGCCTGCACGCCACTATCAACACTCGGAGGTAGGCTACAACTACAGGCTGAGCAACCTGTTGGCTGGCGTTGGAAGAGCGCAGCTCGCGCGCCTCGAAAGCCGTGTGGACAAACGCCGAGAGAACTTCAGCGCATATCAACGGAAGCTCGGCGGGCTGCCGGGCTGGACTTTCATGCCAGAGGCGAAGTACGGCCGATCAACGCGATGGCTCACCTGCGCGACGGTGGACGGGGGCGCATTTGGAGCGTCGCGAGATGACGTATGTGACTGGCTGGCTGAGCACAACATCGAGGCTCGACCGGTTTGGAAACCCATGCACCTCCAGCCGGCATTCGAGAGGTTTCCCTTCATCGGAACCAATGTGAGCACGAAGCTGTTTGAGTCCGGGCTCTGCTTGCCCAGCGGTTCCTCTCTGTCGGATACCGATCGGGACCGCGTGGTCGACGCAGTCCTGACCACTCCCGGCGCAGCAGGGACACGTTGACCGTGCGGCGCGTGGTACGCCAAGCGCTCCAGATCGCCGTCGACGCGTGCGTGCTATCCCTCGCGTACTGGCTAGCGTTCCTTCTTCGGTTTGAATTCCAAATCCCGCTTCAGATGCTGAAGCGCGCCGTGTTCCTCTGGCCGTACGTGGTCTTGTTCGAATACGCGTTACTGGCGCTGTCTGGCACTACCCGATTCGCTTGGCGCTTCGTTGGCCTTCGAGAAGCGGCTCAGATCTTCCGAGTCTTCGCTCTTGGGACTACAGCCATTGTTCTTGTTCGCTTCCTATCTGCGGCTCTCCAAGACCGCTTCGCCTACCTTCAGTACGCGCTTGTCCCTCTCGGCACCACGCTGATAAATTTCGTTCTCGGATTCCTCGGCATCACCGGAGTGCGCGTGCTGCGTCGTCTACTTGCCGAACGCAAAGAACAGCAAACACGAATCTCGGGCGGTTCACCTCCCATTCCGACGATACTGGTCGGGGCGGGTCAGGCGGGCGCCATGGTGGCCAAGGAAATCGCGACGCGACCAGACCTCAAAATCGACCCCATCGGCTTCCTCGATGATGACAAGTCGAAGCTCGGCAGCGTAATCCACGGTGTACGCGTTCTCGGCACGACAAGCGACGCGAACGATATTGTCAACAAGTACGACGTGCGTCAGGCGTTGGTTACGATCGCCAACGCGCCGGGCCCCGTGATCCGGCGGATCACGACGCAGTGTCAAGCTGCCAAACTGACGGTGAAAGTCATCCCGGGTCTCTTCGAGATCGTTGGTGGGCAAGTGAATCTGAGCCGCATCCGCGCCGTTGCGATTGAGGACCTCCTTCGGCGGACGCCTGTGGTGCTCGAAGACAATGCAATTCGCCACGTGGTACGGGACCGCGTCGTAATGGTCACCGGAGCCGGTGGTTCCATCGGATCCGAGCTGTGTCGCCAAGTCTGCCGCTTTCGCCCCGCTTGCTTGCTGCTCGTGGAGCGAGCTGAGAATGCTCTGTTCGAAATCCACCGGGAGCTGTCAGGACAAGGTTTCGAATTCCCGGTCGTGCCGCTCATCGCCGATATTCTCGACGAAGGGCGAATGCGAACCGTCTTTTCTCGGTACGCTCCGAACGTTGTGTTCCATGCTGCTGCGCACAAACACGTGCCGATGATGGAGTGGAACCCCAGCGAGGCCGTCAGAAACAACGTACTAGGTACGCGACAAATCGCACTGCTGGCGAACGAATTCGGGGCGCAGGAGTTCGTCATGATCTCCACCGACAAGGCCGTAAACCCGTCGAGCGTCATGGGTGCGAGCAAGCGAGCCGCCGAGAAGTACATCCAGGCGTGCGGCGATCACACGTCGAAAACAAAGTACCTAACCGTTCGTTTCGGCAACGTCCTGGGCTCGGCGGGTAGCGTGATCCCCATTTTTCAACGCCAAATAGCCGCGGGCGGACCAATAACTGTCACTCATCCCGAAATGCGCCGCTACTTCATGACAATTCCCGAAGCTTGTCAGCTCGTCCTGCAGGCCGCGGCAATGGGACAAGGCAAAGAAATATTCATTCTCGACATGGGCGAGCCTGTTCGCATAGTAGATCTTGCGGAAGACTTGGTCAGACTGTCGGGATTAGCCCTGGAGGACGTCGAGATTCGCTTCACCGGGGTGCGTCCCGGCGAGAAACTCTTCGAGGAATTGTCGGTTGCGGACGAGCATGCAGACAAGACGAGACATCCAAAGATCTTTGTTGGCCGCCAGCGCCCGGTACCGCTGGAAGACATTGAGAAGCCGCTCATCGCAGCCCGCTCAGCGATAGAATCCAACGACGAGAATGCAATCCGCCACGCACTTAGTCTTCTTGTTCCTGAATACCGCCCACATCCACGAACCGAGTCGCCGGGCGCCGCGTCTGCTGGCTCGGAGGCGAAGTCATCCCCGGGACGCAACACCGCACCGCTGCCAACTGCTCGCGACGTCACATAGCGCCGATCGCGCATTCTGCGAATGAGTGGAAGCACACCGTGACGCGGGATCTATTGCATGTCGGACTAGTTGGCATGGGGCGCTGGGGGATGTGTTTGCTGGACGCCTTTCGGCGCTCCGCCAGATGCGAGTTGATTGCCACGTTCGACACCAACAAGGTCATCGCTCAGCGACTCTGCACGGCGACTCAGACATTCCACCAACTTGTGGAGGATCCACACATCGACGCGATCGCCATCGCTACGCCCGCCACCACGCATGCGGAGCTTGCGAGCGCAGCCCTACGTGCTGGGAAGCATGTGTTTCTTGAGAAACCGATGGCACTCAGCCTGCAGGACGCGCTCTCTCTGCAGGCACTCGCCGCAGAGAGAGCTCGATGCCTAATGATCGGGCACATCATGCACTACCACGCTGGTGTGCTTGCCTTGAAGGCTCACGCTACAAGCGGGGCCCTCGGCAAGCCCTTGTTGCTCAACGCGGTGCGGTCAGGAGGACAAGCGATGGCGTCGCCGTTCGACGCACTGTGGACGTTGGCACCTCACGATATCAGCGTTGGAATTTCCTTGTTTGGTCGAGACTGGAACGCCGTTCACGCAGTGCAGACCCCCGATTCGGTGTCCGTGCAGCTAGACTTCGCGAACGGCGCGGCAATTTGCGTAGAACTGCGACTCGAATCCGCACCGCGGTGCCGACGGCTAACGCTAGTGACTGAGCGCGGCCTAGTCTGCCTAGACGAGAGTACTTCACGATCAACACTCACCCTGTGCGAGAATGGTTCCTCTCGCCACATCCCATTCGCGATGAACGAGCCACTCTTGGCGGAGATCAAGTGCTTTGTGGGGGCGGTCCTCGATGGTACGCCCACGCCCACCGACGCTGCGGAAGGAGTGGCCGTCGTCCGGGCGCTGTCCTCCGCGTCGACTTGCCTGGCGCGCGCGACTGGCGCTCATCAGCCGCAGGCGGACGGAGTCTAGTCGCTCGTCGCCGACACGCGGATCGTTTCCGCAAGCTTGCGGCGCAGGGCCCACTCGAGGAGCCCGTATGTAAGCGCTGTCGACAAGCTCGTGGAGAGCGCGATCCCTGCCAAACCCATCCACCTCACGAGCAAGACGTTCAGGACTACGTTGCTGATAGTACTGACAGAGGCGGCCCAAAACATTGTCTGATTGGCGGAAAGTGCCGACAGCAAGCGCACGTTGAGCGCCGCGAGCACGTGGACCGGAATCCTCACAGCCAGCATCTGCACCACGCTAGCGATCAAGAGCGTGTCCGCTTCAGTGAATGCGCCTCGTTGGAACACAACGCGGACGAGCACCGGCGCGCTCCAGACAACCGCGACGGTAACCGGTATCCCGAACGCCAGTATGTACCCGCTGTGCAGCCGCCGCAGACCTCGCAGTGTTTCCCAGTCTCGGCGCGCGACCAGACTCGCGTATGTAGGGAACGCCGTCGTGCTAACGCCAACGGTTCCCAGACCGAGAGGAAACTGGACGAGCTTGATTCCGTATCCGAGAGCCGCGACGCTGCCCGAGCCAACGGCAGTGGCCATGGCGCTATCAATCAGCGGCGCCGCGCTGCCAACCAGCGCACCGGCCAACATCGGAACGTATTGTCTTGCTACCCCGCGGAGGTCTTCAGACCATACAAAAGAGGTCGGAACAACGCGGAAGCCGCAGGCTCTAACGGCCACCGCCAGAAGTGCGGCTTCCACGATGTACCCGACCAGAGAACCCCATACGAGGGCACGAACGCCAATACGTTCCGCAAAGAGAATCAGACCGACGATCGCGAATACCGGCACGGAGGCCGGAGAAATCGCGGCAACCGCAAATCGCCCCTCTGAATTCAGGACTGCCTTCCATACGTTTGTCACTCCAGAAAGAACGATGCCAAGCGCCAGCACCCCCAAGAGCAATCCAGTGAACGTCAACTTGCCGGGCGGAAATCCACCAGCCAGTAGGGGGAGAATCCAGCCGCGTGCAGCCAGAACCGCCACCGCGATCAACCCCAGGAGCGTGAGCGCCGACACAGCCACACTGTCCAGCAACTGTTGCGCCACGCGCGGTCCACCGCTTTCGCGCAACCGCACGAACCTCGGCAGGAACGCGCTACTGACAGATGCTCCCATCACCGTTATGCAGAACGTTGTAACCGCATACGCGAGCACTGCAGCGTCCATTCCATCGCTGGTCCCGAACTCGCGCGCCGCCAGGACTTCTCGCACACCGAGCAGAGCCAGCGCGACGAATGACAGTGCACTTACACGCATTGCGGCGCGCAACACCGCCATCGCCAGGTTCGGCGCAGATTGGGCACTCCTCGAAGTCACGACTATCCGGATCTTTCCGCACCGGCGGATGTTTGGCTCACTCCCGAATCGGCTGCACGATCGACACCGTCTCGGCTAACCTCTCAGCAGATGTGTGGCATTGCCGGAATACTAAGTCAGCACGGGCCCCTCGAGCCACTCGAGCCAACCGTCGTGGCAATGATGCGCCGGCTAGCACACCGGGGCCCTGACGACCGCGGGGTTTGGTCGAGCCAACAGGATGGAATAGTCCTGGGGCATCGACGGCTTTCGATCATTGACACGTCGCCCCTCGGTCATCAACCCATGGTCGCCCGCGACGGACAATTCGTAATCGTGTTCAACGGTGAGATCTACAATTTCCGAGAGCTTCGCGAGCAACTCAGCTCGTCGGGATCGCAGTTCGCGTCTCACTCCGACACGGAAGTCGTTCTGGAGGGCTACCGCGTGTGGGGCCGGGATGTCGTGCACCGACTCATCGGAATGTTTGCCTTTGCCGTCTGGGACGTCGGACACCGTGAGCTTTTCTTGGCGCGCGACCGTGCCGGAGAGAAACCTCTGTACTATTCCGCCAACCCAACACTATTCGCCTTTGCCTCGGAGTACACATCGCTCGCGGGCATCCCCGAGATCGATTCCAGCATCGATCCAGACGCACTCGCCCTCTACCTTCGTTACCAAAGCGTTCCTGCACCCCATTCCATTTCGCTTGGGATCAGGAAACTCCCGCCGGCCCATTGGATGCACGTGAGTGCTACTGGGAGAACCCGGATCGAAAGATACTGGGATCCTGTTGAGATCGCCAATCGTTCCACGCGACCCATTTCCGACCAGGACGCACTGAACGAACTCGAAGTCCTCGTCGACCGCGCGGTTGCACGCCAGATGGTTGCTGACGTTCCGCTCGGTGCATTCCTCTCTGGCGGCATTGACTCAAGCGTCATTGTGAGCTCAATGGTGCGACTTGGTGCATCCAAAATCCGAACATTCACCATCGGTTTCGCCGAAGCCGCATACGACGAGTCCCCCTTTGCAGCGCGGGTTGCGGACCACCTTGGGACTGCGCACACGGTAGACCAGCTATCTTCCGCGGATGCACTTCGGTTGGTACCACGTATTCCGGAGTTTTACGGCGAGCCATTTGCTGACTCCTCTGCGCTGCCAACGTACCTCGTGTCCCGCGCAGCCCGTCGCCAGGTTACAGTGGCGCTATCAGGGGACGCTGGCGACGAACTGTTCGGAGGCTACAGACGATACGACTGGCTCGACCGCGTGCGTCCACTCGCAGGCCTCACGCGATACGGCGGAGGCACGCTCTCCCGCCTCGCCACTCGCCTTCCCGGTCGATACGGTCGCGCCGCTCGCGTTCTCGGGAAGTCAGTGGCCGACGTGGCGCGCCTCTTTGCAGGACCTTTCGATGATGAGGAGGTACTCTCGCTTGCCCTCCGGTGCCCTCCGCTCCCTCAGTGGGACCTAGCCTGGCAAGCGCCACGGCTACCCACGATTCGCCGCCGCGCCATGCTGGGGGACTTCGTGACCTATCTGCCAAACACAATACTTGTGAAGGTCGACCGGGCCGCAATGGCCGTGTCTCTGGAGACGCGCGCCCCGTTTCTCGATCACGAGCTCGTGGAGTTCAGTTTGCGTTTGCCTCCGCACCTTGTCCGAGGAAAACGCCTACTAAAAGAGCTGGCCTACAGGAGAATCCCCAAAGCGCTACTCGATCGCCCAAAAGCCGGATTTGGTGTCCCCATGGCCGAATGGTTGCGCGGTCCGCTGAACGAGCTACTTCGTGACACCGTCACGCCTCAGATGCTCGATGCGTTCCAGCTCGGCAATACCAAGTTCGTTGACGACATGATTCAAGAGCACATGGCCCGCAAGCGGAATCACAGCGCGAGACTGTGGACTCTGTTGGTGCTCGGACTTTGGCGCGACTCGCGCCGCGCTAAGCAGAGCGTATTGGCTTTCGCGGACAGTGTCGGCTAGCACCCTGAAATAGTAGTGTACAGGTCGCGATACTGCTCAACTACGCGCGGCAAGGAGTAGTTGTCCAAAATGCGCTGGCGCGCAGCCTCGCCAATTTCGCGTCGTCGTTCCGCTGGCAATCCGATCAGTTCGAGAATGGATCTGGCGAGCGCATGGTGGTCGCCCGGAGCGACAACCCGACCGGCCTTTCCCACAATCGCCCGGGAGTCGCCGACGTCCGTCACGACGCACGGCACGCCACAGCACATTGCCTCGCCCACCGCATTGCTGAATCCCTCTCCCCATGAGGCAGAGACTGCGATATCCAGCGCCGCAGTGAGTCTCGGGATGTCCTGCCTTTCGTCAAGCCGAATGATGCTGCCAGACAACGCTAGGTCCCGAATCACTTTGGCAAGCTCTGTTCCCTCCCCGGAAACTCCCCGTCCGACTAGCAGAAACTGAGCGTCGGGCCTTGCGTCCAAGACTTCGCGCGCAGCCCGCGCCAGGACGACGTGTCCTTTCGTGGGGTGCAGGCGGGACACTAGGCCAACAAGGCATTGTGAGACCTTCAATTGGAGTTCATGCCTCACCTCCGCTCGGGCTGCCGGATCCGGACGGAACGTTGCCACGTCGAACCCGTTTGGGACCACTATAGAGCGTCGATGCGAGAATCCGAGTCGTTCGTGTTGGCGGCGAGCAGTCTCCGAGTTGTACACAACTCGTGCCGCCATCGGAGAAACGATCTTGTTTGCACGAATAGCCCATCGCGTGCTTCGGCTCTCATGGGAAAGATCGTGCAGCGAATGTCGGACTCCAAACACCACACGGTCTCCAAGACCTGGCCACGCTATCGCGCCCGACGCAACGAGATTGCCATGGTACATCCAACCCTGAACAATGGTCGGGCGAAACTCAGCAACCGAGCGGGCGAATGTGGCCAGCCCTTTCGGCGCCGTCCGCAGGTCACGCATGCCTAGGTCCACAACCCGAATTCCAAACTGCTCGAGCTTCTCTCCCAGCGTCCCGTGACCGAGCAACGATGCCACACGGACCTGTATCCGCTGCTGGCGGAGGCTTGGCAGCAGCTTGACGAGCATTGCCTCCGCTCCACCGGTGGCCAGTCCAGTAGTCACGAACAACACCCGCGTGCCGGTCCTCTTCCTATCCGTCAATGGCGTCACGTTGCGGACCATTTCTCCGGACCAAGCGGAGCTCGCAGAGTACTCATCACTTGTCGGTCTGCGGTGGCGAGCCCTTGCCATGTGGCGCCGCCAGACCGAGCAGCAACCCAAAATGCGACAGGGACGTCTTGGTGACCGAGGTTCCGAGCCCGAAGAGGTCTCGTCAGACTCATGGGTCCTGCTGATGCTTCGCGGCACCGGTGAGCGCCTGCGGTGCGAGTTGCCATTTGACGTACCCAGGTCGACCCGCTAGGTCTCCATGCCGCATGGAAACCGTTCGCTGCAACTTGTGTGGTTCGGCAGACAACCGACTCGCGTACCGGATGCCGGACGCGCGGTACTTCCCGGACGAGGTGTTCGATGTTGTTGAGTGCACGGGCTGCGGCCTTGGATTCGTGAATCCACGCCCGACGTTCGCTGAGATGTCGCGATTCTATCCTGCCGAGTTCTACGACTTCTTCGAACGCGACCGCCGATCCCAGGAGCGCCGATATCGGGTGGAATCGAGCTTTCTCCGCGATGTTGAGCTGACCACCACAACACCACGGCTGTTGGACATCGGCTGTGCGAACGGAGACTTCCCCCGCTACATGATGAGCCGGGGATGGGATGTTGAGGGTGTGGAAGTTTCCGAGACCTCCCGTCCCATAGCCGACTTTCCAGTGTACACAACGGCATTCCCATCGATTCCGATTGGAGAACCCGTATTCGACGCGATCACTGCATGGGCGGTTCTCGAGCATGTGCACGACCCAATGGGCTACTTTCAGAAAGCAGGCAGGCTGCTGAAACCGGGAGGTCGCTTCGCGTTCCTAGTCACCAACTTCGAAAGCGTCGCGTCGCGGCACCTCTTCTGCGAAGACGTCCCACGGCACCTCTATTTCTTCACCAAAGAAACAGTCCGACGCTACCTGGAATTGGCTGGCCTACGCATGCTGCGTGTCGAGTACAGCGATCGAATCTATCCGATGCTACCGATAAACTGGCTTCGCTTTCGTCTACACGGGGTCCTTGGCAAGCCGTACACTTTCCAGGACGTGCCGATGAATCGCACGCAATTCCTCCAGAGCCACGGGATGTCAACAACACTTGGCGCCAGCGCATATTGGGCGCTCGCCAATCCTCTGACTGCGATTGACCGCCTGGCCGCGCCAATCGTTTCCAGAGTCCAGAAGCTGACGCGTCGATACGGAATCGCAACCTATGTGGCGACCACTGCTTAGGCGCGCCTCATTGTACGAGGACCGGCGTCGAACTCTGGGTCTGGGTCCCATCTCCAAGCTGTCCTACGCCGTTGTAGCCCCAGCATTGCGCCGTACCATCCTGAAGTGCGGAGCATGAATGGTGCCAGCCAACGGCAATCGAATCGACCGTGGACAGACCCGTGACGACTACTGGAGTCAGCGAGTCTGTCTTCGTGCCGTCACCTAGTTCGCCGTACACGTTCCAGCCCCAGCAGCGCGCAGATCCGTCTCCAATTGCCGCGCAGGAGTGGTAGGGCCCGGTAATCACCGCGGTGGCTTGGGTTAGGCCGCTCACGGCAACGGGACTACTCGAGTCTGTTGTGGTCCCATCGCCCAAGACTCCGTTGTTGTTGGCGCCCCAACAGTTGGCTGTGCCGCCGGTGAGTGACGCACATGTGTGAGAACTCGCAGCCGAAATCGTCTGCACGCCCGAAAGACCTGTCACCGTGACAGGTGTGAGCGAGTTTGTGGTCGTACCGTCACCGAGTTGACCGTGGTCATTCAGCCCCCAGCACTTCGCAGTCCCGTCCGCGAGCAACGCACAGCTGTGGTAGTAGCCCGCCGCGACTCGAACGGCGTTCAAAATGCCAGGGACAACCACGGGCGTCGTTCGGTCGACCAGAGTTCCATCGCCGAGTTGGCCTTGGCTATTGTAGCCCCAGCAGCGCACCGAACCATCGATGAGAGCGGCGCAGGTGTGCGCCGCACCCGCAGCGATGGACGTCACATTTGAGAGTCCCGAGACCGCGACAGGCGTGGGCGCATCGGTTGTCGATCCGTTTCCGATCTGTCCGCGAAGGTTGGCACCCCAGCATTTCACCGCACCGCCATCAATGACACAATTGTGATAGTAGCCGGTTGCCAAGGCAGTCGCGGATGATATTCCGGTCACTGGAACGGAAACGATACTCGCAGTCGTGCTGCCATTGCCGAGTTGCCCATTTGCGTTGTAGCCCCAGCACCTCGCGGTTCCGGCCGAGGCAATCTGGCAGGTGTGCTGTGCGCCCGCACCAATGCGCTGAGTCACACCATTCGTCGCCGAGGTGAGGAGGTATGAGGCGTTTGCGTAGCTCTCATAGTTGGCGGTAGACCCCGATTGGCGCACCCAGAGCTGAAACCCGTAGTACCCAGTCGTTTGCCCCGTGGTGTTCCAGTTTAGGAAGGACGACGTGGTCCAGTCCTGGAGCACCTGCCACGCACCCCCAGGGGGGTGAATCCAGTACTTGAACGTCGGCGTGCCGCAACCAGATGCTGCGCCAGTGAGCCCCACGATCGTTCCAACGGCCGCGGGACTCGAGGGATTGAACCCAAGCGTCGGAGAGGTACACACCGCGGATGAACCGAGTACGTACGCCAGCGTGGTGTACGTGTCATAGGCCTTGGGCGACCCGACGGCTCGCGCCCATACTTGTATGTAGTGCGTGCCCGCCGATTCGCCGGTTGTGTCCCAGTCAAACGTTGCGGTTGTCGTGTAGGCATTGAGCAGCGTGTACGTGGTGTCGCCCGGCTTCAACTGGTAGACCGCGTACTCGGGAGTTGAAGCGCCGCACGATGCCGAGCCTGTGATGCTCACCGTCGTACCTATGGCCGCAGTGCCGGGCGGGTTGGCTGCGGCGCTAACCGAGGTGCACAGGGATGCACTG
Organism: Myxococcales bacterium; assembly: GCA_020430865.1. Next base: position 8,633 of record JAGQIY010000610.1, on the reverse strand, counting down.
GTGATATTGAAGCGTTGGCTCCGGTAGGTCTCGTAGGGCGCGACCGAACCGGCCTCGCGCGCCCAAACTTGCCACGCATACTCCCCTTCGACGGCACCAGTCGTATCCCAAACGTACTTGTCCGACGTGCTCCATCCTTGGACAATGCTCCAAGTTCCAGTCGTATCACGCTGCCAGAACTCAAATTCCGGATTCGGAAACGCACAGCTTGCAGTTCCCGTCCAAGTGACGATTGTTCCCGGCGAAGCAACGTTGTCGGAATCGTCCGAAACAAGTCCCCCGGACGAGCAGAGTTCACTCTGCTCGTCGTCGGTGCGTTCGGAGGTTGGCGCGCTTCCGCAGCCAAAGAACATCGCCGATAGTAAAAATGCCGCAAGTACCGCGCTTGAACGCATTGCCAATCTCCTGGTCGGAACTGGAAGTATGCAGGTCCAGCAAGCAAGCTGCAATACCGTTTGGCGGAGGCAAAATGATCTCTAACCCCAAAAGGGGTAGTTGCCGTTGTTCACGCCAAAATTCAATGGTCCGCAGCGGAATATTCTGGAGACAGTCCCATCGCAGCCAGATATGCCGTCGTTGAGGCTGCAACGGAGTACCGTTCTGCCTGTAATGCCATGGCCCTGCGGTCTGGTTCGGCAACGATGGCAAGGCCAATTGCTTCCGCAAGCGCCGCGGGGTTTCGGATGGGCACTAGTCGACCCAACTGCCCGTCGTCTAGAATCTCCCGCGGCCCACTACGACAGTCTGTCGCGACGATAGACCGCCCGCAGGCCACGGCCTGGATGAGCGCGTTCGGGAGCCCTTCCGAGATTGAACTTAGGACGAACACATCGGCGTTCGCGATAAAGGGAATCGGGTCGGCGATGTGGCCCGGCAGGTCGACGTGGTCACGGAGATCCAGCGCGTCGCGTAGCGCCTCGAGGTTCTGGCGTTCATCGCCTTCGCCCAGCACGATGAGGCGTACGGGCTTGCGCTCGCTCACCTCGGCAACCGCGCGAATCAGTGACGCGAAATCCTTGACCGGATGCAGGCGGCCCGCCGCAACGACAACTGGCGGTCCGCCGTCGTAGAACCAAGGGTGTGGTGCGGGCTCCTGCGCACTTCTAAACAGTTCTGGCCCTACTACCGGATTGGGTACGACCTTGATATCACGTCTGGTGAGCCGCGCGGTGTCGTGCAGATCGGCGGCGACCCCTTCGGATACGGCTATGACAGCCCACGCCTTTCGATAGGCAAGCCGCATGACCCAAGGGAGCAAAACAACACGCAACTCCTTGGTCTTCTCAAACTGGGCAGCTGCCGTTCTGGTTTCCGCCTCACGTACGACAACTCGCACTGCGCGAGTTGACAAGGCAGCGGCAGCGAGTGCAACGACGTTGGCGTAGTTCAAAGTCGAAAGCAAGACCGCGGGTCGCGCACGACGAATATGCCTCGACAAAGGCCAAAGGGCAGCCAGCGCGCGCGACGCTCTGAGATCAACCACGCGCACCTGCTCCGAGACACGATGCCGCAATGCGCCGCTCGAGGTCGCCACGACCAGCTCAGCGCGGTAGCCGCGCTTCGCAAACTCGTTTGCCAAAGTGACCATCACATGCTCGGCTCCGCCAGGGCGCAATGAAGGCAGGAAAAGCGAGATAAGCGGTGGTGTGGGTGACAACACTCTTGGATTCTACCACCGCTCGAATTGGTGGTATTGTCGTCTCCGGTCTTAGTAGGTGGGTGGAGTAGATGAAACGCGTCGCCGTATTCTTACTCGCCGCCGCAGTCACTTGGGCATGCGGTTTGGACAAGTTCGGAACGAGTGCCTCGCCAATGGACGCCAGTGCCGGTGTCGGCGGGCTCGGCGGAGTTGGTGGACTTCCGTCAGGGGGCAGTTCCGGAAATGGCGGCTCTGCGGGAAGCGGAGCTTCGGGTGGTTCGGGGGGAGTGGCGGGTTCCGGGGGGAGTGGCGGTATTGGCGGTGGTGGCGCCGCGGGGGTCGGCGGGATTGATGCTGGTGGCGCGTCCGGAATGGCCGGCAGCGGCGGCGTAGGTCCCGTGGTGCCCACAGACTTCGCAGGCTTAGGGCTTTGGCTGGACGCAAATCAGGGCGTGAGCGTGCAGGGGAATTCAGTACAGCAATGGTCAGATCAGTCTGGCAACGGCTTGGACTACCTGCAGGGCGTACCCACCAAACGACCGAGCTTGGTCGGAACGGCGATCGGGGGCTTGGCGTCGGTACGGTTCTCGGGGTCGCCAGTGGCGCCTCAGCATCTGGACGGAACCGGGCTCTCAACGTCGAATGGCCTGACGGTCTTCGTTGTGGCCAAGCTCTCCGCGGTGCCGAGCACTACTGAATTCCTTGAGCTATTCGACAACGCAGAACCAGTCTCGGAGTTCCGACTCGGGTTCACTTCCAGCGCGACATATGGGGACGTCTATTTCGGCGCCGCCGGATACCTGATGCGTGCGATTCTACCCGCCTCGGACGACAAGCCGCATCTGCTGGAAGTGACTTGGTCGGGCGCTGACCCCTCAAACGTCGGCTCCTATTCCCTCTGGCAGGATGGCAACGCAGCCACCCTCGCAAACACCAACTCAGCGGCAGTACTGCCAAAGAGCTCTTCCGTTGGGCTCAACTTGACGACATCAGCGACTTTCCGTGGTGACGTCGGCGAGCTAGTCGTCTACTCGCAGGTTCTTGCGGCGGCTGACCACAATGCCCTTCACGACGCGCTACGAGCCAAGTGGGGCCTGCCTTAGGGATTCTTGTCCGCAACACAGACGACGTAAGGCGACGTAAGACGGTTCGCACCGTTCTTGATAAGATGCTTCTCGAGCGCCCACGCCAAGCGCGAGGAACCAGCAACGGCCGCGCGATACGGGTACGACGCCCAACCGCGAGCAAGACGAGAGGCGTTGACGACGTGCCAGTTGGCTAGAATGAAGTAGTGACAGTCCACCACAGTCAAACCTGACGCCTCGTGTGCACTTCGAAGAGCGTCGACATCCAGTGGGACGTGGATGTCGAAGATCGCCCTATCGACGTACCGCTGAATCGCTCCAGGCAACCCAACCATGTTGGGCACAAAAGTAAGCATTCTGCCGCCAGGTGCCACAAATCGAGCCGCGGCAGTGACCGCGGCCGCGGTGTCTTCGAAGTGCTCTATCAACCCAAAAGAAACAACCGCGTCAAATGCTGCCTCAAACTTGTCAGGCGGGTTGAACATGTCCGCGCATACGACATCCCCGACGACACCTACATCGTCCAACATCTCGCGCGCCCGAGCGCAACCGACCTCAGAGTAGTCCAAACCCGTCACGCGAAAACCGAATTGCCGCGCGAAGTACGGCAGCCACGTGGACTGCGCACAGCCGAGCTCAATGAGCGCGCCGCCACGGTGGCCGAGTGTGTGCCGGAAGTACTGGTGGAACCGGGAATTCACGTAGTTCGCGAGAGTCCGATCGCTCGGATCGAATCCTCGCGGGGCAGCTCTTCCCGTCCAGTGATTTTGCCAGAACGACCGAGTCGCGCGGTCTACCGAGGTCGGCATCATACGTTCTCCAGCTCGTCAGAATGCGGTGCACCGCGTTGCGCGTCCAACACATCATCGTAGAGACGCGTGAGCTCCGTCCAAATCCGTCGCGGGTTGAACTCTCGCAGGACCCGCTCTCGCCCGGCCAGCCCGTGCACTTGCCGCAATGTGGCGTGCCGCAGGTACTGCTCAAGTGCACGTTGGAGCGCTGCCACGTTGCCGACAGGAACCAGCGTGCCTGTGGCACCGTCTTCGACTGCATCCCGGCATCCCGGAACATCCGTAGTCACCACTGGCAAACCCATCGCAGCAGCCTCCAGTGGCACATTCGGAAAGCCCTCCCTGTGGCTCGGGAGTACGACGACGTCCATCGCAGCGTAAAGGTCCGGCATGTCCTTGCGTTGTCCTAGTCTACTAACTCTTCGATCGCGGTCGAACTCTGCCAGCAGTTCCAGCGGTGCCGCGTCCCGCTCTTCCTCCGGACCCACAATCAGCAGCCTCGCAGTCGGGAAGTTCTCCCGAAGCTGCCGCCAGACGACTGCGAGCTCTCTTAGCCCTTTGTCGAGCACGAGCCTGCCCACGAAACCGACCACGAGACTATCCACGGGCATGTCCAATTCATGCCGCAAGCGCTCGCGATGCCGGCAAACTCGATCCGGGTTGAACAAGAACTCTGCGTCCACACCATTTCCGCTGCCAGAAGCGAGAACAATCAGCTTGTGACTTGAGGCGACCCGTTCACGAATCGCGACTTCGCGGAGTGAATGACTCACACATATGGTCTTCTTCGAAAGCCCTGTTGCGACGCGTTCAGTCATGCGAAGGATCCTTCGCCTTGCACCTTTTGCCGTGACAAATGGCAGCCCGCGCATGTGGTAGATGCGCGCCGGCACCCCAGCAATCGTGGCCGCAATCATTCCCAGCAGACCGCCTTTCGGGGTGTGAGCGTGGACTATGTCCGGGCGGCTCCTTCTCATGAGCGCGACCAGGCGCGCAACCGCCACCAGGTCGCTTAGTGGTGCAAAGGCGCGCCTCATGGGAACGCCCGTCACCTGCACTTCATTGTCTGCCCCGAATTTCGTCAGACTCGGCCCAGATGAGGTCACAACGCTCACGTCAAAACCGCACTGCCGCATGAAAGGAACCTGGCCTCGGAGGAATATGAGGGAATCAGGGACCGTGAAAACGTGCAGGACACGCTTCGGGGCCGTCACCGCAACCTCGCCCTTGCATCGGCAAGTCGTTTGGATTCTGCCCTGATCTTTTCCAGCAATTGGGGCTCGTTCGCAGATAGCGTTTCTGCGCGACGCAGCGCCACGGTAGCGGAATCGACTTGCGCGCTGTTTGCTGCGGCCCGCGCGACCTTCAGCCAAAGCTCGGCGGTCGGTTCACTGTCCACTGCACGAGAATAGAGATAAAGTGCCTGCGCCCACTGTTTCCGACTGGCCCGGATGTCGCCGAGTCGCTCAGCCACGCTACGGCAAGCAGATGAACTGACGCAAGCGGCTTGGAGAAAGGAGCGTTCGGCCCTGACAATTGCCTCTTCGTTTCCCGTCAGGCCGGCGAGCCTTACTCGCTCCGAGAAACATTCCTGGTTGCGCGGGTATCGGCTGCAGCCATCGGCAAGCATGGCCTCGCCATCGCCAGGACGCCCCTCGGCGGCTAGCAAGCGCGCCCGAAGAATGAGTGCATGAACGGACTGCCCAGCATTCGAGAGATGCGCGACCGCCGCTTCCGCGAGTTCCAGGCAACGCTTCCTTCGCTCCTCGCCGCAGCCACCGCTCTCTGACTTCAGCAGTTCGTCAATCAGATATCTCGCCAACGCACTTTGGGCATCCGCCGCGCTGGGATTGGTCTCAACCGCGGCCTGTAGCAATTTGAGCTTCAATCGGTCAGACGCGGGTCGCCGATCCGCCAAGAGAACGAGCACCGAGGCCCCAGAAGGCCCGCTCGGAACGGCGCGCATTAGGTCTCGCTCCGAATCGGCCCAAGAACTGGCTAGTTCCGCGGTGCGTCGCGAGAGGGCTGGTTCCCGCTCGGCCGCCAGTTTGAGTTCGAGGAGGGCCTGGTTTCTCGCGTGTCGAGCGAACAGGACTTCGGCGAGCGCAAGATGGGCTCGGCCATTCCAAACGTCCCGTTCTAGCGCGCGCGACAAAAACGGCAGGGGGCTTCCGTGCCCGGATCTTTGCACGACTAGCGCCGCCAGCAGTGGGAAGTACGGATCCGCGGGATGCCGCAAGGTGGCAGTCCGCAAACGGTCCAGGAGGTGCGGCTGAGCGCCTTCGCCGTCGAAGTCAGCTCGTGCGTAGGCAGCGTGGAGCTCGTCTCGCTCCAGAACAGCGGGATGAAGCCCGCGGAGCACGGTTCCCACGTATCCGAGTAGCAATGCCAACGGAATGCTCGCAGCAAGAATGGGGTTCGTCAGGCCGCGCGCCCTGGTCTCCGCAAGCACAAGGCCCCACCGCCGACGGCCGTACACAAAACCTATCGCAACCACTGTCGCATAGCTCACGGCTGGGACCTCGAGGCCAAGGTCGACGAGGTTTTGCAGGAGCGTCACAAAAACGCCAATCACAACTCCAGCGCCCACAGCATCCACTGGTCGGCGCCGGCGCGTCGGGCGAAATGCCCACCCAAGGCCAACCAAAGCCAACAACGCAACGGGAACTCCCCATTCGACACACCACTGCATGGGAAAGTTCTCCGCATACTGGTACATCACGTGGCCGGGCCCGTTTCGATATGCTGGGAATACAGTCTCGAAAGCGCCTCGTCCGACCCCGGTCAACGGAAAATCGACCAGCATCGGCTGAGCCCACGCCAGCAGCCGGATCTTCATTGTCCCGAGATCCGAAAGCTCTTGCCACGTCGCTTTGGTGGCGCCGGCAACGCCCAGCGCAACGCCAAACGCGAGCACTCCAGCCGCCACTCCGACCTGCGCGAGCGCTGCCCGCCGACGCCTCTCAATGGAGAGCGCCCGCACCCGGAGAACTGTAAACAAGAGGCCACCAACGGTCAGGGCTACGAGGCCGGCGCGCGAGCCGGTAAGAAAAGTAACCGCTCCAAGCACACACACGATCAGCCCGGCCAGCCAACGAGGGAACCACTTCGAACCCGATAGCAGCCCGAGGCCACAAAGGGCGCCGAGATTCATGTACCCGGCAAGGTTGTTCGGGTTCAAGAGCGGAGACAGTGCCCAGTGCGTCCCGGCGTGGAGCGGCTCGTAGAGCCCGAACACCCTTGTTGCACCGACGACGCGGTGCCCAAGGGTTACAATGGCAAGAATGGCTGCACTGCCGAGAATCAGCGAGGCGCCGGCTTCTACCCCGCGCCGGCTCCCTAGCCAGCACGCAGCACAGAACGCTGCTGCATAGCTCGACCACTTGAGCGCCTCCACCCAGGACGCCCCAGGGTCGAGTGAGATGGATGCCCACGCCGGAGCGCCCTCACTGAAGCCGACAAGTGCGCGAGCCCAAACGTCCGCGTTCACGGGCGCAATTGCGCGCAGCAAGCTTATGGGCATTGGAAGAGCCTGAAGCGCACTCCAGACACCCAATCCAGCGAGGATCATCGCCGGCGCGGGGACTCTGAATCCTCGAGCAGTAACGGTAAGAAGCCCACATGCTAGCGCCGCCGGGACTACCGCGAGCAGGACGCCAACATGCACGGCGCCGATTCCCTGGCTCGATGCGATCAAGAGCACAGCCAGGCAAGTCCAAACCAACGGTTCGCGCCGACGTGCGACGGCTCGGCGAAGGCGCCGATACCCCCGGCTACCGCGCGCGCGCCGCTTGGCAATCTGACTGGCTATGGGCATTTTGGGAAGTATGGTTCAGGGTGGCGGCGCGTTGGGCCCGTGCAAACCTCCCGACCTTTCGAACGCTGCCAGCGCCGACCGCAACGAAGGGCGTGCAATCGAAAGGCCGCACTAGTAGAAATCGGTTTGACAGCAGGCCAAATGGGCCGGTGGCAAGACAATGAACGATTACAAATACCGCATCCAGTCCAAATCCGCCCACGTCGTCGTCATGGGCATCGGTTACGTCGGCCTGCCCCTGGTGGCCGAGTTCGCCCGGGCCGGCTTCCGCGTCACTGGGCTCGACATGGATCCGGAGAAGGTGCGGCTGCTCAATGCCGGCGAGTCGTACATCGCCGACGTGCCCACCGGGGACCTCGCGCCGCACGTCAAGAGCGGCAAGCTGACCGGGACGACGGATGCGGCGGTGCTCGGTGAGGCTGATGCCGTCGTGGTGTGCGTGCCGACGCCGTTGAACAAGACCAAAGATCCGGACATGCGCTTCATCGTGGCGGCGACGGAAGAGATCGCCCGTCACCAGCACCCGGGCATGGTCATCGTGCTGGAGTCCACCACGTACCCGGGTACCACCAGTGAGGTTCTGGTGCCCGAGCTCACCAAGAAATTCGAGCTCGGCAAGGACGTGTTCGTGGCCTTCTCGCCGGAGCGCGTGGATCCCGGCAACGAGGTGTACAAGACCAAGAACACGCCCAAGGTCATCGGCGGGGCCACGCCGGAGTGCCTCGAGATGGCGGTGGCGCTGTACTCGCACATCATCGACACGCTGGTGCCGGTCTCGTCCACGGAGGCGGCGGAGATGGTGAAGCTGCTCGAGAACACCTTCCGCGCGGTGAACATCGGCCTGGTCAACGAAGTGGCGATGATGAGCCGGCGGCTGGGGCTGGATCCTTTCGAGATCATCCGCGCCGCGGCCAGCAAACCCTTCGGCTTCATGCCCTTCTATCCGGGCCCAGGCCTGGGAGGGCACTGCATCCCCATCGACCCGCTGTACCTGTCCTGGAAGCTCCGCAGCCTCAAGTACCAGGCGCGCTTCATCGAGCTGGCGGACACCATCAACAGCGCCATGCCCACCTACGTGGTGGACCGCGTCTCCGAGGCGCTGAACGCCCACGAAAAGCCAGTGAAGGGCTCGCGCATCCTGGTGTACGGCGTGGCCTACAAGAAGAACGTTTCGGATGTGCGCGAGTCCCCTGCCCTCAGCATCATCCACGACCTCATCGCCCGTGGCGGGAAGGTCGAGTACGTGGATCCCTACATCCCCAAGCTGGAGGAAGACGGCATCTCGCTGGAAAGCGTGGACC
>JAGQIY010000609.1 GCA_020430865.1 Myxococcales bacterium | reverse complement strand
GGCCTCGACGAGTGCCGACCGCACATCGGGCAGGCCAGACGACAGGCTCAGTGCCTGAGTGATCGCCGCCCGGAGCGCCTTATGCGGGTCAGCCATCTGCGAAATCCACGATGTCATTCTGGACGGCGCTGACTCGCTCCCGGGCGACTTGCGCCGTGATCCCCGCGCGGGACCACTCGCTCGCGAGCTGCTGGATCATGGCCGGCTTCAGCGGGGCGCTGCCGCCCAGGAGCCGCAGATGCTTCACCAGCACCCCCTTCGCGGCCAGCACGGCGCGGATCTCCATCTCGGTCGCCCCGGCATCGACGACAGATACGCCACGCATTCGAAGTCCGCTGACCTCGCTACCGAGCAGGAGATCACGCGCGGCGTGGGCGGCGTGGTTGAGCACCCCGTCGGTTACGAAGCCCTGGTAGCAGAGCTCGTCCCAGATGGGGCCAGCATCTACGCGGCCGGCGATCAGTGCTTTGCGGGCCTCGCTCGTCAGCTTGTCCAGCACCCGGGCGAGTCGGTGCGAGTTCACCGGGTTGTCGAACACCCGCTTCGGTTCGACTGGCGGGCGCTGGGTGGGGCTGATGTCATCTGGCACGCGGATGACGTCCCAGCCTTGACGGTCGAGCACCGGGTGGCACGTAGCAAGCACCGCGACAGCCACGTCGCCCATGGCGTGGTCGAGGGCCAAGGTGTCTTGAAGCAGCCGTAGGCTCCCCGCGTCCAGGTGATCGACCTCGAGCAGCACGACACGCGCAGCGTCCCCCGGGTGGAAGGCGCGGTTGAGGCTCTGGTTGAGCATGAGCCGCTGCCCCTCGCTCAGCGCCCGACCGAACCGCTCGACGCCGTCGAGCTCGATCCCCAAGCCCGACTTCGAGCTGAACACGATGCGGCCAGGGAGCAGGCTGTACTCCTGGATCCGCGCCAGCGCTTCCAAGACGGCACCATCACGGGCGGCCTCCGCGTCGCGGACCGCCTCACGCGCAGCATCGCTCTTCTTCAGCGCGCTGGCGGCCTGGTTGGTCGCCTTGTGCAAGCGCGCGTATGCCTGCTCCTGCTGGAGCTTCGCGCGGTAGGCGGCGAAGTCCGGCTCGGGGGTGGCAGCCAGCTTCGCCTCGAGATCATCGAGTTCAGCCTGAATGGGGCCGATGGCCTCGCGCTGTTGAGCAGCCTCGACACGCTGACGAAGGGCGGAGAGGTGTTCCCGAGCAACCCGCTCTGCGGCAAGGGCTTCGCTCGCGACCTTCTGCATGGCCTGCGCCGTTTTGTGTGCCTCGGCCGCCACGCTGGCGAGCGCATCGACCATCGACGCCGGGATCGCCTGGGTGCAGGTCGGGCAGCAGCCAGACTCCCCGGCCTCGACGATTTGTCGGTGCAGCACCTTCGCCTCATCTGCCTTCTGCCTCGCCAGCCACTCGCGCTCGACCGCAGCGGCACGCGCGGCCTCGGCGGCGTGGAGGGCACCCTCCGCGGCCCGCATCTCCTCGGCGGGCACTGGCTCCGCGTCAGGCGTGTCCTTGGCCCGCCCGAGTCGAGCACGAGTGGCTTCGATCTGACGCTGGAGCTGGCCCCGAGCCCGGTCAGCCACCGTCGCGTCGCTCAGGAGCTTGTCGGCGCTGCCTGGTGAGACGTAGGTCGGCGCTGTCTTGCGCGCGTCCTCCCGGACGGTTTCCAGCCGGCGCAGCTCGGCCATCGCCTTATTGTACCGCGCACGCGCCGCCTCGACG
>JAGQIY010000608.1 GCA_020430865.1 Myxococcales bacterium | reverse complement strand
TCACCTGCGCCGGGCACACGCGCGCTGTACGGCATCGGCTTCACATCGAGCACGGGCTCGGCGAGCCTCACGAGACCGACGTCGAGCGCGAGCTTGGGACACTTCTTGTTCACGAAGTAGCCGGGCACGGGCTCACCCGCCGTGGTCGCATATGCGCGCATGCCTTGGGGTGCGCCGTCCTTGCCGTACTTCGTCACGGCGTTGCCGGTGCCGATGTAGAAGGTGTGCGGGAACTTGCCTTCGTCGACGCAGTGGCCCGCCGTCAGCACCACGTCGCGGGAGACGAGCGTGCCCGTGCAGAGCGAATTGCCTTCGGAGAGCAAGAGGCCGACGGCGGGATGCTCCTCGTCGATCTCGCCCTTGCGAATGTCGTCGTCTGACGTCGTGTCGCTGCTGGAGGCACCACACGCGACGAGCACCGCGATCGCAGACGTAGCGGCGAGGAAGCGGGCGCGGCGCGGCATTCCCCGTGATGTAGCACGATGTGCGCAACGCGCCCGCCGATTCCGGCGTCGCTGCTAGTTTGCCGGGCAGAGCGTGGCCTCGAAGGCGCCGCTCACCTTCGAGGCGCCGTCCTTTCCCACGAGGTCGATGGTTCCCGTGACCAGGGCGCCCGTTCCTTCGCTCCAGCTGTCGATGGTGACCGTACCGGACTTCACCATCACGACCGTCGCCTTGGAGGAGTCTTCGTAGAGCCCGTGTTGGAACGTGGCTCCGTGCTCGTCCGCGTAGGCGACTGTGAACGTGCCGATCTTAGGTGGAACCGCACCGATGTTGACGATGAGCGCGTCGGGTTGGTTCGGCTCGTTGCTCGGAACATCTCCGCAGAGGCCCTTGTAGCTCTGGAGCGACAGCAGGTACTCCTTGTTGCCGTCGTGCCCCGTGACGAGTGTCACGTCGCCGTCTTCGAGTGTGAACGTCGTCGCGTCGATGGATCCGCTCACCGGTTTGCTGGAGACGACGGTGCTCGAGCCTCCGTCGCCTTGACCGGTCGAGGCGTCGGGCTCGGTCGCCGCCGAGTCCTCTGCGGTGCCGGCGTCGGATGAGGCTTTGGCCTGTCCGCCGTCGAGCGTCTTGCCGCTGCACGCGGTGAGCGCGAGCGAGAGCGTCAGGAGAGTGGAGGCGAAGGGGATACGGGTCGAAGTGGTGTTCATGATGCCCTTGCTTGGCAGGCCACCAGCGCGACCATTTGAAAAAGTGGCGTCTTCGATTGCCCTTCCGCGCCACCGGCGCGCGCACCGGACAGTCACTTCCCTGCGCACACCTCGGCGGAGAATGAGCCCTGCACCTTGGAGCTTCCGTCCTCGCCTTCGACGGAGATCGTCCCGGTGATCTTGTCTCCTGCAGTGGTGCTCCACGAGTCGAGCGTGACCGTTCCCTTCGTGATGCTGATCAGCGTCGACTTGGACGAGTCGTTGTAGAGCCCGTGCTGCAACGCTGCGCCGTGACCGTCGGCATAGGCAAGGGTGAATGATCCCGCGCGCGGGGGTACGTTTCCGACGTTCACGAGCATCGCCGACTTCTCGTCGGGCGGGCCGCCGGGCAGGTCGCCGCACGTGCTCTTGTAGTTGCGGAGAGTCAGAAAGTACTGGTCGCCGAACTGCGCATCCCGTTGGAACTGGACGTCGGCCGCGCCGAGAACGAATTCGCTCCCGTCGATGGTGCCACGTACCGGGCCCGAGCTCTGCGACGCGCTCGCACCACCGTCGCCTAGCGGAGCATCATCGGCCGCGCCGTCGACCGACGCATCCGACACGCCCCCGTCGAGCGTCTTTGCTGCGCAGCCCGAGAGCGACAGCGCGAGGAAAGCGAAGCAAAAGCGCGAAATCATGCAGTGATATCCATCCATGCTCGTCACTTGGTGGCGCGATGGCCGATCCATTTGAAAAACATTGCCGGCGCCTCGAAT
>JAGQIY010000607.1 GCA_020430865.1 Myxococcales bacterium | reverse complement strand
GCCCCGGTCGCGACCGGGACGTGTCCGGACTGGAAGCCGATCGACGTCGGAGAGGTCACGCTCGGCGCGGACGCGGAGCTCAGCGTGGAGCGCGGGGCACTTCGCGTCGAAGAGCTGCTCGAGCGAGGCGAGCTGGTGAGGGCGGCCGCGATTGGCAACGCCACCTGGCAGGCTTGTCTGGCTGCCGAAGCGGACGTGAGCGCGGACACGAAGCGAAACCTCGGACGCGTCCTGGCCAGGCTCCGAGTCGCGGCGAAGGCCCCGAGACGTGGTGAGGACTACGTCCAGGAAGCGAGGGCCCGGCTGGCCGAGGGAGACGCCAGCGGTGCGCGCGCCGCGTGGGACCTGGCCCGCATCGCTTACCTCGCGGAAACTAATCAAGCACCCCAGCCGGTCACGCTCATCGCCACCACCCCTGCCGCCGCCGCGCGCAACCCCTGCATGCCCAGCGTGCAGCTCGACGTGAAACCCAAGACCCACCTCTCCGTACAGGCGCTGAGCGGCAGCGACCTGAAGCTCTGGCGTCTCGACGCGCCAGACGGAGCGACCCTGTTTCGAGGCGTCGCCAGACTCGTCGTTGCCGTCACCAACGACAGCTGGTTGGTGCTCAACGAGCAGATCGTGTTGATGCGAACGAGCGGCGAGGTGGAGCGACTCGGCACGGTGCCTTGCGGCTCTGGCTTTCGGCTGTTTGGAGACTGGCTGATCGGCGTCGCGGGAGAGCAGGCGCACCTCCTGAACCTGGCTCATCCCGAGCGCTCCTTCAGGCATCCGCTGGCGGACACGACTCAGCTCGAAGTCCGGCGAGTCGGCCCGTACATCGAGATCAGTCACAGCAGCGATGCCGGACCGCAGTCGATCTTCATTTTCCGTTCGGATATCGAAGACCCGGCGAAGTCCGCCTGGAGCGGCGAGAAGTTACCATCCTCCGGTGAGCTGCGACTGTACGATGTCCCGCGCTGGGGGGGTGTGTTGCTGCAACGGGAGAGCGTCGTCGACTCGAGCTCGGCGCTCGGCTTCGGCTGGAAGATCACGGCGACACGACTGGAGACCGGTGAGCAGCTCTCGCGTATCGACATGCCTGGGGACGTGGAGTACGTGCCCGCCATGACCGTGGACGGGCGCCACGGACTGATAGTCACCGGGCAGGACAAGGACGTGCGCGTGGCGAAGCTCGGATCCAGGGTCGCGCGAAAGCTCTCCGCGACGCCGATCGTGGGACAGGTCGAGACCATTCGCGTGGTGAAGGACCTGGTGTGTACCGACCAGGTCGTCATGGGACGCTACTATTCGTGTGACCTGAACCTCACCGCCGATCTCACTGGCGCCGCGCGGCACCGGGCGAAGAACCGCTTCTGCATCGCGAACGGCGAGCACACCTTTGGCGGAGTCGTCCCTCCCGAGGTCGGCCACGAGCACGTCGCGAGCGAAGGGCGCACCGTGATGTACGGCGTCTGCGGTCAGCGCCTGGATCCAGCGGGAAAGACGGCAGCGTTCATCGAAGTCAAACCACGCCCAGACCACGCGGCGCCCTTCACCGGCGCGCAGCTGGTGCTGCTCGATACTCGGACGATGCGGCGCCTGCGGCGCCTTCCCATCGAGGGAACCACCCAGGCGACCTATGCGTTCATCGACGTCGAGTTCTCGCCAAGTAGCACCTACGTCGCGACACTGTTCGGACGACACGTCGACGTCTTCAGGCTCGGCGACGGAGCGCAGCTCGCCCGGCATCTCCCAGCGGAGGAGCTGAACGGGATCGTGTGGCTCGATGACGCCTCGTTCACGGGAGGCACGGACAGCGCGCCTGTCTTCACCCTGCAGGGCGACGAGTTCGCGCGCGCCCCGGCGCCCGACGCCTCCTCGAGCGCGCCGGATCCGGAGAACCAGCGCTGCCTGTTCGGGACACTGCTGACTCCGGCCGAGGTCTGTGGCTCGTGAGCCGAGGAGTGTCTATCCCCTCTCGAACCACCAGACGAGGAGTCCCATCACGACCAGCGTGAGACTCAGCCTGTCAGGCTCCACCCAGTACCCGTCTGGTTCCTCCCGGATTTGATCCGCGATTCGCATGGCGTCCCCTGCGTGTTCCAGGCACATCAGCCTGTGTGCGTCTACAGCGGATACGCCGTGTCCTGACCATCACAGGCGGCGTACGAGCGCCGAGAGTGACCGTGGAGGAAGCGCTCGGCCAACGTGAGCCAGGCCTCGTCGCCCGCCGAGGGTCGCGGCTCCGGACGCCCGCGTTCGGGGAACCGCTCCAGATTCGCTGTCCCGGCAACGCCAGCTGCACGGTGCGTCATCACTCAAACCGCCAGTACGCGTTCCGAGCGAGCATTGGTGCTTTTCTATCGTCGCGAGTGCTGCCATCTTGACTCGATGACCGGTGTGCGCCGCTCTCTTGGCTTGTCCCTCCTCGCGCTCTTCGTTGGCTGCTCGTCCACGGAGGAGACCTCACAGCCCATCCAGCTCCCCGACCCACCAGCCAACGACGGTGTCTACGGCTACGCGAACGGCTGCTACGCGGTACAGGGTTTCAACGGCAAGGCTCCACCGAAGCACCTGGCGGCAACTTCTGGGGGGAGCGCGTACGAGTTCAGCGCAGAGCAGGCAGACGGCGCGACACACTTTCGCATGCGGGCGACGGATCTCGGTACGTACCTGTTCTTCGACGAAGAGCAGCGGTATCTCACGGCTCGAGCCACCGAAGGCTCGGACCCGCCTGAGTACGAGTTCGCGCGCGCCGACCAACTCCAAGACTCGCTGCAGCTGCTGGACGATGATTTTCGTTCCCCTGCGGAATGGACCGTCGAGGTCTCCGAGCGTGACCCGCAGCGCTTTCAGCTGAAGCACTACCAGAGCGACCTCTACCTCGCGCTGAATGGCCTCACCGCCGACGTCAAGCAGGCCGCCATCGTCACGCTGTACCCCGAGACGGACTGCGCGGAGTTTCCGGAGCTGACCCTGGACGCCGAGGGCGCGCCCGCCCGCACCGAGTGGGACGACGGAGACCTCTACGGCATCGCAGAGATCCACTCCCACATGTTCACGAACTTCGGCTTCGGCGGTGGTGGGATCTTCCACGGCTCGCCCTTTCATCGCCTCGGCGTCGAGCACGCCTTGCCGGACTGCTCACTGTTCCACGGACAGGACGGTCGCCGCGACATCGTGGGCTACTTCTACGACCATGGTTCGGGCCTCGGGGACATCTCGTCGCTCATCCCGATCATCACCAAGGGCGAGGTCCCAGAGTTCAACCACGACACCGCGGGCTATCCCGACTTCACCGGTTGGCCCAACTCGTGGAACAGCTCCACGCACCAGACGATGTACTATCGCTGGCTCCAGCGAGCGTACCTGGGAGGCATGCGCCTGATCGTGAACCTCGCGACGGGCAACTCCGTGCTCTGCGATCTCGTGCGCGGCACCGGGGCTCAGGAGGTCCGCTACTCCTGCAACGACATGGTGAGCGTCGAGCGCACGGTCGAGGAGACCCGCAACCTCGAGCGCTACATCGACGCGCAGTCGGGCGGCCCTGGCAAGGGTTGGTTCCACGTCGTCGAGACACCAGCGGAGGCGCGGGAGACGATCAAGGAGGGGAAGCTCGCGGTCGTGATGGGCATCGAGATCTCCAACCTCTTCGATTGCTTCCTCACCCCGCCCGAAGGCTTCGACGCCTGCACCGAGGAGAGCATGAACGCTCAGCTCGACAAGTATCAGGAGCTGGGCATCCGCGTCGTGTTCCCGGTCCACAAGTACGACAACGGCTTCAGCGCCGGGGACGGCAGCAGCGGCATCATCGAGCTCGGCAACGTGATCAACAGCGGCCACTATGCGAGCTTCGTGCAGGACTGCCCCGGGATCGACACCACCTTCGACCACGGCAGCGTGACCTTCGGCGGCTTGAACAAGCCGCGCGACGTCTACGACGCCGACCCACCGCTCGACATGAGCGGCTTCGCGGACAACGTGGTCGGCACGTTGCTCCCGCTGCTGGGAGCCATTCAAGAGCCGGGCCTCGACGGAGAGTACTGCCAGCGGTTCGGACTGACGCCCCTGGGAGAGAAGCTGATTCAGGGCATCATGAAGCGCGGGCTGATCCCCGACATCGCGCACTTGCCCCAGCGCTCTCTCGAACGCGCCTACGAGCTCCTCGAGGCGGCGGGCTACCCGGCGACCAAGACCCACGGTGGGAGCAACGACGGTCGTCTCTACGGCATCGGGGGCATGCGGGGCGCCGACTTCGGGCGCTGTGCGGACCCGGCGGACCCTGGGAACATGGCGAACGGTCTACGTAGCTCGATCCAGGAGCAGATCATGAACGGCCGTTACCCTGCGGAAGGACTCTCCTTCGATCTCAACGGCTTCGCCGGCGGCCCTCGCCCGCGGTTCGGCCCCGACAGCAAGTGTGGAGATGGCCAGGAAGACCCCATCACCTACCCGTTCAAGTCCTTCGACGGCGGAGT
>JAGQIY010000606.1 GCA_020430865.1 Myxococcales bacterium | reverse complement strand
CCTGGTCGTCTTCTTCGTCCGCCTGGTCGTCTTCTTTGGCGTCGCGCCTGGACTCCACGTCGTCCTCAGCCTCGTGCTCTTCGTCTCCGGCTCCTTCGTCATCGCCCGCACCGCTCGCGCTGGCGCCCTCGCTGCTCGGATTGGGGTTGGTCTCCTTGGACTTCGCCTTGGATTCTCCCGGGGTCGCGCCCTCGGCTGGCGTCTGCTTGGCCTTCGACATGGCGCGGGAGCGTAGCCGCTCGGCCTCGCTTGGCGAGCACAAAGGCCCCACACGGCAGGGCTGCCGAGGCGGAAATCCGGCGCGATCTCAGCGAACCCAGGACACGCTGGGCTGGCTGGGCTCTCCGTCGCCCGTCCGCCGTCCAACCTAATGTGGCACTCAATGTCGCATTGGCGCCCGCCAGCGACAGCCTCCGCTCGCGTCCACGCCTGGTGGAAACAGGCTCGCTGACCTGGGAACCGCGAGCCTCGCTCAGCGGTGGCTCGCCAGCGGTCCAAGACGACCACGGGGCGTGGCCACCATGCTGCGCGCGTTCATCGCCGCGCCCGCTGCGTTGTGGCAGCGCGCAAGCTGACGCCTGACCAACCAGCGTGCAATCGTTGCTTGCCGGAGGTGCGAGGCTTCCGTATCCCCATGGCAACCGGGTGAGATATGCGGCCGGGTGCTGCGGCCGCTGAGTACTGCGGCGGCTGAGTGCTGCGGCGGCTGAGTGCTGCGGCGTCTGGGTAATGCCGCGCCTGGACAATGCCGCGACCGGGCAACGCCGCGACCGGACAATGCCGCGACGGGGCAACGCCGCGCCTGGACAACGCTGCCCCGTTGACTAATCCGGGCAAACCCGTAGGTTGAAATGTTGTATCTCGTGGTCTCGGGCTGCCCTGCAGCCGAGCCCTGGGCGCCGCCCTCATCGACTCAGCCATGCCGTTGCTCAACAAACGCGATCCGAAAGAGCGCATTGCCGTTCGCCAGTTTGCGGGAACCGCTGCGCTGAAATCCCAGCTCTCGGAGCCGCTGCGCGTCGCTCACCTGACGGATCAGCACTTCGGGCGTGTGACGAGCGACGATCTGCAGTGGGCGGCGGCTCAGCTGACCAACGATCACGCTCCTGATCTCGTCGTGCTGACGGGGGACTACGTGGCCCACAGCCTCGACTACCTGGGCCTGATGAGCGAGGTGATCGGGTCCATCGACGCGCCCAAGGTGGCCGTGCTCGGCAATCACGATCACTGGGCTGGGGCGCGGCAAGTGCGCGGAGCCCTCGAGCGCGCGGGCGTCGACGTGCTGAGCAACGAGAGCGCGATCTACGAGCTGGGTGCACAGCGACTACAGCTGGTCGGTCTCGATGACGCGTACACCGGGCACGCCAGTGCCGCTCGGGCGCTCGCGAAGATCGACCCCACGCTCCCAACCTTGGGTCTGAGCCACATCGCCGAGGAAGCGGACAAGCTGTGGCCCCATGGAGTGTCCCTGGTGCTCTCCGGGCACACTCACTCCGGGCAGATCACCGTCGGCGACCTGCACAAGTGGACCTTGGGAAAGATGGGGGGCCATCGCTACGTCCACGGGCTCTACGGCTGTCGTCAGGCGGAGAAGGCCGAGGGCGCAGTCTACGTCAGCGCAGGCATCGGCGCGTCCGTGTTCGGCCTGCGCCTCGGGGAACGGGGGCGGCCTGAGCTTGCGGTCTTCGAACTGGGCAAGGACGTCGCTGACGTCGAAGAGCACCATGACGAGCAGGCTCCACACCCGGGACGCGCTCCTTCCCTGCGGAAGCAGGAGTCGCGGGTGTCCGCCGTCCACAAGAAGCGCCGCAAGCGCGAGCGTCGCTTGCGGCGTCATGATGACTGAGCTGCGCCCGCGCAGGGTGGTCCAAGCGCAGGATGACTGAGCGCGGGATGACTGAGCGCAGGATGACTGAGCGCAGGATGACTGAGCGCAGGATGACTGAGCGCAGGATGACTGAGCGCAGGATGCCGAGAATGACCGGGGCTCAGCTCGAGTATTTCACGGAGCAGCCGTACGCCTCGGTGGTTGGCGTGCGAACAGGCTTGCCCGCGGCGATGTCGGACAGCGCTTCCTCCACATAGTTGATCAGCTTGCCATCTTTGGGGGACTCGCCCTCCCCGTCGGGGGAATTGTCGATCGCACCTGCGTAGGCCAGCTTTCCTGCCTTGTCGATCACGAACATGTGGGGTGTGTGCTTTGCACCGTACGCCTTGCCCACCTTGCCGTCCTCGTCGAGGAGCACGGGATTCGTCATGCCGAACTCGGTCGAGCCTTGCTTGTTGGCCTCGATCCCGTGTCCCTGCTTCCCTGGGGCACCAGAGTTGATCGCGAGCCAGACCACGCCCTTCGCGGTCTCCTTCTTCGCGGTATCGACCAGCGAGCCCCTCTTGTGCGCTGCCTTCACGAACGGGCAGCCGGGGTTGAACCACTCGAGCACGACCACCTTGCCCTTGTAGTCAGAGAGCTTGACGCTCTTGCCGTCGAGGTCCTTGAGCTCGAAGTCGGGAGCAGCCTCTCCGACCTTCGCGGCCTGGACGCTGGCCTTCGGCGTCTCCTTCGTGTCGCCCGTGCCTTCGGCGGGCGCTTCGGCGTTCGCCTTGGTCGTCGCCGTGTCCTGGGCCTTGGCTGAGGAGTTCGTGGCCTGCTTGTCGTTGCAGCCCACCGTGGTGAACGCCGCGACCAGGGCGGCAACGCAGAGAAAACGAGTCATGGGTGTGGGTGTAGAGCCGTTTTCCGTGTCCCGGTAGGGTGAATGGCCAATGACGCTAGAGGTTTCGTCCGCTTCGCGCTAGCGAGCAGGATCGTGCCAGGGGAAACGGAGAGAAATGTCACGTTCGACGCATGAAGGAGAGCTCTCGAGTCGGAGTGTCGTGGTCGTGGGACTGGGGCAGCTTGGGGTGGTTTTCGCCGAGGGCTGGCTCAAGGCCGGTCGCCCCGTGGTCCCGGTGACCCGGGGAGTCAACCTCCAGGAGGTCAGTCGACGACTACCCGAGCCGGCGATCGTGCTGGTCGCGGTGGGAGAGGCTTCGCTCCCCGACGTGCTCGGGTCGTTGCCTTCAGCGTACCGGGAGCGCGCGGCCCTGGTGCAGAACGAGCTGTTGCCCCGCAGCTGGCGGAGCAGCTACGGGGCAGGGCGGGACCCGAACGTGGCGGTGGTCTGGTTCGAGAAGAAGGCGGGGAAGTCGATCCACGCCATCCGGCCCAGCGTGCTTCATGGACCTCAGAGTGAAATCCTTGCGGAATCTCTCAAGCGTCAATACCTGGCATACTTCACCGCCGAATCGCCCGAGGTGCGGGACTTCGAGCTGGTGCTCAAGAACCTGTACATCTTGACGCTGAACCTCGGCGGCCTGGCGTTTCCGCGGAGCGCCGGTGAGCTCTGGCGCGACCACCAGGGGCTCGTGGGGCCCCTGTGCGAGGAGCTCATCACATTGCAGTGTGTGCTCCTGGGGCGGGAGCTCGACCCCAGGAAGCTGATGACTGGGCTCGAGGCAGCGATCGACGCGGATCCGGCGCACGGCGCCCGGGGCCGCACGGCGGAGGAACGCCTGAGGCGGGCTGCGGGGCAGGCGACGGAGCTCGGACTGCACCTACCGGTCCTCACCTCCCTCGCCAGCAAATACCTGAGCTGACACGACTGCAGGTTTCGTCACGTGGCTCGCTAGCAGCCTGCTAGATCTGGTAGTCGGTGTAGCGGACGCGGCCGAAGCGGATCCGCTCCCACGCTCGCTCGTGACCGAAGTAGACTCCGAGCTTCACCAGCGTGTCGACCAGGCCAATTTCCACGGCGTTATCCATCTTTCCGGTCATGACGTACACCACGCCGGTGGTGATCAGGGTGGCCAGGAAGCGCCAGGACAGGGCTTTGACGATGCTGCGGGTGCGGGATTCGTAGGCCATGGATAGTCGACTATTTTGCTCAACTATTGGCCCAAGGATCGGCCACGTCTCGATGTATGGGCGGTCTCAGGTCTCGATGCAAGGCATTAAGACCAATGAGGCCACGGTTGGTGCTGGTCTGAAACTTGATTAATTATGTCAACAATACCTCAGTGGGCGTGGATCGGCATGACCGCAGGCGGGTCCCTCGGCTTGCTGGTTGCGGAGCGAAAGCAGAGTCAGCTTGGCAGCTGGCTGAGCAAGCCGGTTGCCGCCCTGGGGTTCGTGGCGATGGGTCTTGCGCGCGCGCAGTACCGCACCGCGTACGACTACGCGCTCGTGGTCGGGCTGTTTCTGTGCATGGGCGGTGACGTGCTGCTGATCCCCAAGCGCCGGGCAGCTTTTGCCGCAGGGATAATCAGCTTCCTGCTCGGGCATGTGGCGTTCGTCGCGGCGTTCCTCCAGCTCGGCGTCTCGCCCCGGGCTGGCGCCGCCGCTGCCGTGGTCTTGGTGGCACCCGCGGCGATCGTGTTGCGCTGGCTCTTGCCCCACGCTGGCAACCTGCGCGGGGCGGTGATCGCCTACGTGGTGGTGATCACCAGCATGGTCGCGACGGCTTTCGCTGCTGCAGTCCACTCCGCGCCTCTGGGCGTGGCGGCCGGTGCGGTCATGTTCTACTTCTCCGACCTGGCCGTGGCCCGGGAGCGCTTCGTGAAGTCGAGCTTCGTCAATCGCCTCTGGGGTACTCCGCTCTACTTCTGCGCCATGCAGGTCATCGCCCACACGCTCCCGGGCTGATCTCGCTCAATGACAGCGTATACATTGACAGTGTTAAGTGTAACGGTTAGAAGTGAAGCATAGAAAGGAGTACTGAGATGACCGATTCATTCAGTGACTACTTCCGGGACTTCGTACGTCGCGAAGGCCACGGCGCTCCACTCGTCGCTCACCTGACTGGCACCATCGCGTCGCTGCTGCTCGCCGCGCTGATGCTGCGCTTCGGACTGGTGTTCTTCCTGCCCATTGCCCTCTATCCGCTGCTTCAGGGCGCGCTGATTGCGGCTTGGTTGGGGGAGAGAAGCACCGACCTCGAGCGACCGAGCTGGTGCCTCAGGGCGGAGTTCAAATTGCTCTGGCTTTGGCTCAGCGGGCGACTCGCGCGGGCGCGCGCCCCGCGAGCTCGATACTGATGCTGAGCCAGACGCTGCACAGCAGCGCGGCGAGCGAGCCCACCCCGAAGCCTACCCACACCGGCCCCGCCCCGCCGCGCAAGTCATGTAGCAATGGCTGCGCCCAACTGGCGCACAGCAGACCGACGATCAGCAAGGCGGGGCTCGGCAGCGCCGCTGCGCGTAGCCCCACCCGGCGCGGGTTCTGTACCCCAACTTCTTGTGCCGTGCGGATACAGAAGCAGCTGCTCACGACCCACACCGCGAGGACACCGGCGACGAGGCCGGGCGCGCCGCTCATGGGCAAGGGGAGCTCCGCGAAGCGGTAGGCTACGGTCGCGCCTGCGAGCCCTCCGAGTCCGCTCAGCAGGGCACCAGCAAAGAGCACCCGGCGTAGCACCCTCCAGGTGTGGGTACGCGAGGTCCGGCGTTGCTCCAGCTTGCGGCTCGCTGCAACGACCACGCCCGCGGCCGCTCCGATGAACAGCAGCAAGAGCGTCAGCTCTGCAGTGACCCGCGCCGCCGTTCCGAGCTGGCTCGCGTTCTCGACCAGGTAGGCCGTGCCAAAGGGCGTGGCGCCAGCCACGGCCCCGAGCACGCCCCACGCCGCGCCAAGCTCGAGCGCGTTGGGCTGGAAGCGTTCGGCCGGCTGGCCAACGTCGCTGGCGAAGCCTAGCTCGAGGCTATCTCTCGCGTACTCGTAGCCTGCGGGAGCGCCCGCCTGTCGAGAGCGAACCACCATGGGTCAGCTTCAGACGCGCCAGCTCGCTCAATGTTTGGCTCCGTTGTCCGATGTTCGCAAAGTTGGCTCCTGTCGCCGCACGTCAGCCTGTCCGCTGGCGACGGAAGTCCGCGACTTGCCTGAACAACCGGCTCAGCGGGCGGGAGGGAAGCTGGAGGCTCCCAGCATCGCCGACAGCTCGCCCAGGATCTCCGCTTCGTCCTCACCGATGTTCAGCTCTTGCAGCAAGCGCCGAACCGACTTCAGCACCTCGATGCGGTGCTCCTTGAGCAGGGCGAGGTTGGGCGGAGGCAGCGGCGCCTGGCCGTGGAGGTAGGTGTCCAGCTCGGCCACGTGCTCGGGGTGCAGTCCCAGGTTCTTCGCGTAGGCCTTGAGCCGTTCGGCTTCCGTCTCGGTGACCTCGTGGTCGGCCCAGACCACCTGCAGAAAGAGCTTCACCAGCTCCAGGCCGTAGTTACGCGTCGCGACGCTGAGCGGAGGTTGAGTGCCCATGTGGACTTTGGTCTCACGCCTGGCGAGGGATCGCAAGAGACGTGGAAGGCAATCGCCGAGAGTCGCGTTGGCAGAGTGTTGAAAGACACCCTGCCAATCGACAACCACCGCGGCCGCGCAGACTCGTACCAGGTCCCCTCGGGGGGAGGCACGAGCGAGGTTCGAGATCCGCGCGGAGAAGCGGGCGGAAGCTTGAACCGCGGAGCTGGGCGGCGCGGGTCATGGTCTTGAGGAGATACCCGAGCGACGCGGCGGAGTTGACGTCACTGGGGGAGCGAAAGCTCCTCCAGCGTCGGGAGCTCCTGCTCGCGAGCCTCGCGGTCCTGGGCTGCGCCGAGGACACGGGGTCGCCGCCACGATCCCCACCAGCGCAGGTCGGGACGGCGTCACGAGTGACCCGCTCGACGCGCCAGGGTGAAGCAGCCACGGTCGCCCAAGCGGCATCTGCCGAGCTCTCGGCGCGGATCCCGACTGGACGCTCGGCGCTCGCCGAGCGCTGGCCGGAGCTCGGTTTGTTGCCGTGGAGAAACATTGTTTCGGGTGCGACGCCTCTCGTTCAGATCCCGGCGGAATCAATAGGCCTCGACGCCTTGTGGCTGAAGCAGGACGCGAGGTGCGCTCCGGGCTATGGCGGCAGCAAGCCGCGCAAGCTCGAGGCTCTGTTCGGCGCGGCGCTGGCCGACGCAGTGGGCGAGGTGTGCACGTTCGGAGCGCGCGGCTCGAACCACGTGGCTGCGACCGCGGTGCACGGTCAGCGAATCGGGGTGGCGGTGCGAGCCTACCTGCTGCCAGCGCCGCTGGACGACCACGGCCGAAGGAACCTCGAAATCTGTGCGGCCGCGGGTGCCCAGCTGATCAACGCAGCCTCTCAGCGAACGGCGGAAGCCCAAGCACGGAGCTGGCTCGGGCATCGTCCACGCTCTGCGATATTTCCGTGGGGAGGCACTAGCCCCACGGGTAACCTCGGCTGTGTGGCCGCAGCGCTCGAGCTCGCCGCGCAGTTCGATGCCAGAGGACTCGCCCCCCCGGACTACGTCTTCGTCGCCGGGGGGACCCTGGGCACGGCGGTCGGGCTCGAACTCGGACTGCGCGCCGCCCAGCTGCCGACGCGACTGGTCGTGATGCGGGCTTCGAACCGTGCGCCGTACACCCAGCGGCGCTTCGAGCAGGAGCTCGCTGCCACGCGGGAGAAGCTCATCCAGGTCGCTCCCGAGCTCTCGCGCCGTCTCCTGGGGCCCCCTCCGCGAATCGACGATTCCCAGCTCGGCGGTGGCTATGCGCGACCCACACCTGCCGCGCGTCGAGCTCGAGCGTGGCTGCTGGAGCGTGGCGGCTTTCCCCTGGATCTGACCTACACGGGCAAGGCGTTCGCGGGCCTGCTGGCCCGTGCGCCGCTGCTCGCTGGCAAGCGTGTGGTGTTCTGGCAGACGCTGGACCCAGAGCCGATGCAGGGCAGCGAACACTAGCAGTCCGCCAGGCACACCGCAGGAGTCGGTTCGTGATCCTGACGGTCTTTGGTTGCTCGGCTATCGTGGAGCAGCGTTCCCCGGCGCCGGAGGTCATGCATCTCGAGCAGTTGGCGACACGACACTCAACCCTGGGTTGCGTTGACGGCGCGTTGACAGCCACGAGTCTGACAAGGGTCCTTGTTTGATGCATTTTGACAAGCTAGCTTGTCGGAATGCTGGGCCGGCCGCCGACAGGTGCGACGGGACGCGCGTTTGCGCGCGCGCGCTCGTCGTTGTTGGCTAACGACTCAAAGCCCGAGCTGGGCGATGTCACGACGAGCGATCTCGTCGCCGGCGATCAGGCCGAGGTAGAGCAACAGCAGTTCACGGCGGATACGCGGCAAGGACGGCGGCGTGGGGCTCAGCAGGCAGTGAACGATCAGCTCGTTGGTGGCACCGGCCAGCGCCACGCCCGTCAGGCTGAAGTCGCGTTGGGTGGAGCGGTAGATGCGCGCCTGGTTCTGGGCTTCCATCTCGATCACCCGCGCGAACTCGTTGATGCGTGCTCGGCGTCGACGCTCGACGCGGGAGCTGACGCCCACCGTCTCGAGGCAGACGATGCGCGCGGCTCTTGGATCCCCGAGGTAACCCTCGAGGAAGGCGCTGAGGCCGTTGACCGGGCGCAGCCGCGCATCCTCCACGTCGATGGACAGGGCGTCGAGCACCTTCGCGCGCACACCCGTCGTCACGTGATCCAGTACCGCGATCAGGAGATCTTCTCGTGTGGGGAAAGCCTCGTAGAAGTGCCGCGCGGTAACGCCGGCGTGGCTGCAAACACGTTCGATCGAGACGTTGGCGTAGCCCTCGGTCGCGAACAGCTCATAGCCGCTTTCCAGCAGCCGCGCCGCGCGCTCGCGTTGACGTTCGAGCGCGCTCAGGCCACCGTAGGCGCGCCCCGATTTTTCCTCCAGGCTGCCCTTGACCAGCCGGCGCCGCGGTTTCTTCGGTTCGCCGTTGGACTTGCTTCGCGACGGCGTCTTGCTCCCCTTGCGAGCTTGAGTCTTGCGGGGCGCCGCCGGCGTGGCCGCGGACTGCTTCGCCCCCCGCGCGGTGCGGCTCGCGCTTGCTCCGCGCTTAGGCTTGCGCTCGGCGATGGCTTTCGACGTCATTTCCTGGCTCTCGATGCTACTGCGCTTTTGCCCAGAAGTGGCCGCGAGTTGCTGGCTCCCCAAACGCCGGCAGCCGAGGCTGTGTGCCTCGGCTGCTCCGGGGACGAGCGGCGTGCGGGCCGCTCGGGTCTGGATTGCTCGGTCGAGTCACATTCCAGACGCGACGCGTGCTTCCGCATCGACGGCTGCGACGCCCTCCAGGGGCGGAGGTGTCGACTCTCGCCGCGCGTGATACGCGCGATACTCGCTGGGCGAGCAGTCGTTCCAGCGGCGGAACGCGCGGCTGAACGCCGACGCGGACGAGAAGCCCAGCAGGAACGCCACGGAGCCGAGCGGGGTGTCGGTCTCCTCCAGATAGCTCTCGGCAAGCTCCTGACGCACCCGTTCCAGCAGTGCGGTGTAGCTGGTGCCCTCCGCCGCGAGGTGACGCTGAAGGCTGCGCAGGCTAGTGCCCAGCCGCTTGGCGACGCGCGCGGGACCAGGATCCCCCGCCGGCAACAGCTCCACGAGCACCGCCCGCACTCGTCGCGCGAGGCTCTCGGGACCGAAGCGCTCGAGATAGTGCTCGGCGACGTGATCACTCGAGCGGCTCAGTTCGGCGTTGCCGGGCGGCAAGCGGGCCTCACACAGCTCACGCTCGAAGCGCAAGCAGTTGCGCTGCGCCGAGAAGTGCACCGGGCAGCCAAAGAACTCGCTGAACCGCTCCCACGACTGGGGGGCCGCGCGCTCCACCTCGACGCTGAGCGGCCTGGCTGTGGCGCCCGCCAGGCTCCTGGCCAGGAGGGCCCCCACCGCGAGCAGAGCATCCACGGCTTCCGGTGCCAGGCGCTGCTCTCCCAGGCGGATGTTGAGTTCATAGAAGCTGCCTTGGGGCGCGAACGTCAGATCGGCAGCGTCGGTGACCATGCCGAAGTAGCGCACGATGCGCTGGAAGGCATCTCGCAGCGTCGACGAAGCCGCGAGGGAGAAGCCCAGGGCGTCGAAGGTCGTCGGCTTGACGTACTCGGCCACGGCGAGTCCGAAGCAGGGATCGGCGGTTGCGCCGACGGCGATCCGCCAGAGCTTGGTGGTGGTCGCCACGGGAATGCGATCGTTGGACTCGAGTTCGGTGGCTTCGATGCCCGCGCGCTGCATCAGCGAGCGGCTGTCGAATCCGCGAGCGTCCAAGGCAGCTGCGATGGCGAGGCCCCAGCTGGCGATAGCAGAGGATGTGGTCATGGGCTGGTCTCCTGGTCCGGTTGCGGTCTGGGTTGGTGGCTTCGGGCTCACGCGCGGGTTGGACGAAGGCGAGGCTCCTCCGGGGGTGTCGCGCGCGGTGTCGAAGTCCGCCCCAGGCGTGGGTTGGCGCTTCATGAGCTCGCTCCCGAGGCGGAGCGGAGCTGCGGACTTGTAGCCCTGCGGAAACGCTGGGTGGGCGTTGGTTGCAGAGAGTGTCACAGGGAGGGGTGGCGCTCGGCGCTGTGACGCGGAGCATTGTGGAGGGAGCAGGGGCAAATTTCCACCAAGAAATCACTTCGTGATTGCCTTTTTGTTTCGGGCTCGCGCGTATCCGCGCGGTAAGCTCGAGGTGTAGCCTGTTCGATGTAGGCGCGAGTCCTCCCTGCGCCGACCCATGGGTCTCCGTGCGGTCGATAGCGGCGGCTGGCAGCCCAAGCCGACCGAGGTCGCGCGGCTGTCGGACGTCGCGCAACGGGACCACCCGGCGTGCTCTCACCCCCAGAAGCGACAGCACGGGCAGAGATCCCGGCTCGGGAGCGGCATCCGGTCGCAGGTTCGATACGGAGAGACAGCCCAACGGTCGTTAGGTAGAGTCGTGGGGTATGGAACGGCTTTCGATCGCGAGTGCTTCAGCTCGCTGGCTTGGTGTTCTGGGGGTCTGCTTGGGCGTTGGCGGGCTGGTGCGCGCCTGCAGTGAGGAGGACGGCGCGAGCCCGGGCGCGGGAGCTGGCGGCGACGGGGGCAGTGCCGGGAGCGCAGCGGCGGGCTCGGGAGGGATCGCCGGAACGGCGAGTGGCGGGAGCGCCGGGGGCGGTGACACCTGCAGCGCTCGAGTGAGCAAGGGTCCCTGGTCGACCCGGGTCACCAAGGACTCGGCGGTTGTCCGCTGGGAGAGCTGCGACGAGACGGCGAGCGCCGAGCTCAGGCTGACCCCGGAGCAAGGAGGAGCCGAGCAGACGTTTCAGTCGGAGGTCGCGCCCTTCGAGATCGAGAACCGCTACACCAGTATTATTCCTGCGGAAATACCCGACGACCTGCCGGGTACTTACTACATGCACGAGGCCAAGCTCTCGGGGTTGGCCCCGGGGTGCTACGGCTACGTGCTCGCCGCGGATGAAAGTCGTCACGGCCGGTTCTGCACCGCGCGAGCCAGCGGTGAGGACTTCAATTTCATGGCCATCGCGGACACGAATCCGGGCCTCACCGACAACACCGAGCTCATCCTCGAGCAGGTCGCGCTCAAGGGCTACGACTTCACGGTCCACGCCGGTGATCTGCAGTACTACGCGTCTGGCCTCGAGACCTGGGCCTCGTGGTTCCCTTCCATGCAGCCGATGCTGTCTCAGGGCGCGTTCTTCCCGGCCATCGGCAACCACGAGAGCGAGAAGCCCGACGAGTACGAT
>JAGQIY010000605.1 GCA_020430865.1 Myxococcales bacterium | reverse complement strand
GGCCCTGCGGCCGCTGCCCTGAATCGTCTCTACCAGGTCCACGTCTGCCCAGCCACGCACCAGCACCAGCGCGACTTGATCACGATAGCTCGCGGCGGTCTGCCAGAGCGTCGCGCGGCTCAGCTTCACGCGGCTGAGTCTGGACAGGGAGCTCAGCTCCTGCAGGGCGACGGGGCGCCCCACCTCGTGGAGCAGGCCGCAGGCGAACGCCGTCGCGGGCGCGAGGCCGGTCTGCACCGCGAGCGCGCGCGCCCAGACGCCCGTGGCGACGGAGTGCTCGCGCAGGGCGACCATCTCCTCCTTGAACTCGCGCACGGTGAACATGGCCGCGCGACTGAGCGCCAGCAGCAGTACCTCGCGAGCTCGCACCGATCCAAGCTGGGCCAGCGCGCGGTCCACGGTCTGAACCTTCATCCTCAGTCCGAAGAACGCGGAGTTGGCGGCGTTCAGCGTGGCGGTGGTGAGACCTGGATCCGACTCCAGCCACTCCGCCAGGCGCGCCAGGTCGGGCTCCTCGTGCAACGTTTCCTCGAGGATCTTTCCCGCCATGCCCCGCGCCAGGGCCACGCTCAGCTCACCCCGTCTGACCTGGGCCTCGAAGGCAGCGGCGATCGCCGGAGGCAGTCCGTCACAGCTGGGGGTGGGTGGGGGGAGGGTGGGGATGACGCCGAAGTCCATCGAAGTTCCAGTTAGCGCTGCAATGGGAGGTGGATGCCTCGCAGCAGGGAACGGACGGGAGCCGGCGATCTGAAGTGCTTTTCAAGCGCTGGGGCGGAGGACGGCGGCGCACAAGCTGCGCGGAACCCGAGCACCCCTCGGCGATCGTCGGTGTCCTTGCGCGATCACCCTCCGAAGGGGATGTGGGAACGCGACATGGAAAAACCCCACAACGAATCCCACCGCGTATCGGTTTCGGTCCCGGGTCTCACCTGTCGGATCCGCGAGGGCGTGATACAGTCCCCGAGGGGGAACGACTTCACTTTTCGAGGTGTACCGAGATGAGCCACTTGCGCGACGAGCAGCCCAACCCAGCCTCCAACTCCGACGTGACCTGTCGCCGCCTCGCCCGCGGCGGCGCGCTCTGCGCGGTCTTCGTGCTCGCAGCGGCTTGCTCCGCGGAGACCCGAGAGACCGGGAAGGAAGGGGTCGGCGGCACCGCCGGGAGCGGCGGGACGGGGGCCAGCGGTGGCTCCGCCGGGGACGGTGGCACTGGCGCGTCCGGCGGCAGCGCGGGGGACGGTGGGACCGCTGGTCAAGGCGGCAGCGCGGGCACGACTGGAGGCAGCGCCGGCGCGGGGGCAGTCGGAGGTACGGGTGGCACCTCTGGGTCCGGTGGTGTTGGCGGCAGCGGAGGCACCGCCGGTACCGGCGGGAGCGCGGGGTCTGGTGGGAATCCGTGCGGAACCACCGACCCCGACTGTGAGTGCGACGGCACGAACGTCGTGGCCAAGGACTTCGACGGCGACACTCACGGCTCCAAGGCCTGCGCGGCCAACCCCGGCGACGACTGCGACGACAACGACAAGAATTTTTTCGAGAACGCCTGCGGTGGGTGCACGAAGAACATCGGCGGGACCCCGGGCGCGAACTGCAACGAGTGCGGCGTGCTGCAGTGCTCGGGTCTCAACGCCGTGCAGTGCGTCGCGCCAAACCCGGCGCCGAAGCAATGCGGGAACGCGACGACCCCGGAGACCTGTGTCGGGGGTTCCTGGGTGGCGGGGGCCCAGTGCACGGGGAGCAAGCCTGCGTGTTACCAGGGCGAGTGTCGGGTCTGTCGCCCAGGGACATACAAGTGCGTTCCGCTGGGAAGCAGTGACACTGCAGTCGTGAGCTGCGATGCGGGTAGCTGGGCGGGCAGCTATGCCTCTGTGTGCAGCATCGAATCGAACAAGGTCTGCAATGCCAGCCTCGGCAAGTGCGTCACCTCATCGAATGATGAGCGGGACCGCAGGTTCCGGATGCCTCGGTCGCTGGGCGTCGACGTGGACGCAGCCGGGCGTGGGATCCCCACACAGGAGGTCCTGGACCGCGCAGTTGAGTCGCTCCTCAGCTGACGCATGCTCCTGATTGGTAGCCGGGCCATCGTCATCCACTTTCCGGAGTTCCGGCCGCCTCAGGACTGGGATCTGATCGGGACGGAGGCTGAGATCGCGCAGTTGGTGGAACGGCTGCCCCTCGTATCCATGAAGTCGGGGGGAGCCAAGTACGTGTTTCGCTATCGGAATGTATACGTGGAGGTCGCGAACGCTTCCCGTTCCGAGTACTGGGCTCGGGTCCAGCGACAGTTCTCGACACAGCCCCTGCTGGAGGAGCCGGTACTTGGTGAGATGCGCCTGGCGCCTGCCGCATACCTTCTGCTCACGAAGCAATGCGGGCTCGTGTATGACATAGTCCACTGGCACAAGAACCTGGCTGATCTGTATTTCCTCCGGGATCGTATCGGTTCGATACCAGAGGAGATCGCCGAACTATTGCCCTTGGCACTGGGAGACTCCGAGCGCATGTTTCTCCCAGGACACTCACGTCGGGCGAAGCGTCGTGCCTGCGGTCCCGGCGCTCGACTGAGGTGGCCTACGCTCCACAGCGATTTGCACGCTCTCGTCCGGATCGGAGACAAAGCTCTAGCCGAAACCAGCGAAGCTTGGGAAGCGTTTCCTGCGTTGCGCGGGCGCGATCGCCAGCGCGCCATGGAACGGCTACTGGCTGAGGAGGCGATGGTCCTCGCAGCGGAGGACTACCGCGAGCGGGCCGCACCCACAGACTTTGAGCGAGAGCAAGAGTTCGTCATCGGTGCGATGCGAAGGCTGGCGACAGGCGGGCTCCCCATCGGTTGGCGCTACTTCTGCGTGAACCACTTTCGCGAGATTCTCGCGCTGATCCCCGAGGGCTTCCTGGCGAGGCTCGGGGATCTGGTCGACGGCCGCAAGGCGTTTCCCCACGGCGTGGAGGTGGGGGAACGTTGCGAGACGCCTCACGACGCGCAGCTCCACCCGCCGGCCACCGGTGCCTTGCGGCTGCCTCACGTGGTGGGAGGAGCTGGCTGCTCCGAGCGACGCATGGAGTCAGCGGGGGCCTGCTCACCCCTGCCGGACTAGTTTCAAGAAAGTCTCCAGAACCCTGAATCCTCTGCCCACAGCGCGGCTCTAGCTACTGAACCGCGGGGTGTCCTGGGCACCTCTGCATCGACAGCCAGCGCCGCGAGGGGCTCTTGCTGGTCGTTCGTTGGCTGGTCGAGCCGATGAGGCGACCACGACCTCGAGCGCGCGCTGCTCGGGAGCGAGCGCATGGAAGCATCAGTCAGAGTGGGCGGGGGTGACGCCCTGAGTCGCATCGAGGAACGTCTGGCGCGCATCGAGCGCCTGCTCAGTCGCCAGGCAGATCAGGCGGACGACCCCAGACGGCAACGCCTGGACGCGCTGGTGCTGCGCCTCGGCGAACCTGCGATGCTCGACAAGCTCGAGCTGCTGATCGACCACGCCGAGCAAGCTCCGCAGCTCCTGGCGATGCTCGGCGACATCTTCGACGACTTCGCGCGCTCGGCGCAGGCCCAGGGCGTGCAGCTCGACGAAGTCGCGAAGAATCTGCAGTACGCCCTGCTCGGCGCAGCGCGCAATGCGAAGGCCCTCGGTGCGTTCTTCGATTCGGGCATGCTGAGTCCCCACGCCGTGGAGCTGCTGGCCAAGATGGCGGCGGCGCTCACTCATGCAGCGACCGAGGGCGTCAAGCCGATCGGCGTCTTCGGCGCCCTGGGCGCGATGCGTGAACCGCGGGTGCAGCAGGCCATGGGCATGCTGGTGGCCATGGGGCGTTCCCTCGGGGACGCGCTGAGTGGTGTCGAGGTCAAGCAGCTCCCCGCCGGGGACCAGGGCTGAAGGAGGCGTCATGACGAGCGAACACTTTGAGGTCCTGGTGGTTGGCGGTGGCACCGCCGGAATGAGCATCGCGGCGCGGCTGATGGACCGGCCGGATCCACCCAAGGTCGCCTTGGTCGAACCCTCGGAGCAACACTACTACCAGCCCATCTGGACGCTGGTCGGTGGTGGCGTATTCCCTAAGGAAATATCCGTGCGTCCGCAGAGAGACTACGTTCCGAGCGGCGTCACCTGGGTTCGCGATCGCGTGAAGCGCTTCGACCCCGAGAACAGCCGCGTGATCACGGAAGGCGGAAAGACCCTCACCTACGACGACCTGGTGGTGACGCTGGGGATCCAGCTCGACTGGGGCAAGATCGAAGGCCTCCCCGAGGCCCTCGGCACCGGCGGCGTCACGTCGAACTACAGCTACGACAGCGTCGAGTATACCTGGAAGCTGATGCGCGATTTTCGGGGTGGGAACGCGGTGTTCACCTATCCGTCGACACCCATCAAGTGCGCGGGCGCGCCCCAGAAGATCCTGTGGCTCGCCGAGGAGCACTTCCGCCGGGAAGGACTCCGCGAGCAATCGAACGTGATCTTCGCGTCCGCGGGCGCGGCGATCTTTGGTGTGCCGAAGTACCGCGCCGCCCTGGAGAAGCTGGTCGCCGAGCGCGGCGTCGAGACGCGCTTCGGACATGATCTGATCGAGGTGCGAGGCGACCAGCGTGAGGCGGTGTTCAGGGTGGGTGACGCCGAGAAGATCATCCCCTTCGACTTCCTCCACGTCACGCCGCCCCAGAGCGCGCCCGACGTGATCAAGCAGAGCGCGCTGGCGGACGCTGCCGGCTGGGTCGAGGTAGACAAGCACACCCTCCAGCACACTCGCTTCGAGAACGTCTGGTCTGCCGGGGACTGCTCCAGCGCGCCGACCTCCAAGACCGGTGCTGCCGTAAGGAAACAAGTGCCGGTGCTGGTGGACAACCTGCTGGCCAAGCGCGCTGGGCGCAAGGTCGAGGCGCAGTACGACGGCTATGCGTCTTGCCCCTTGGTCACCGGTCGCGGCAACGTGATGCTCGCGGAGTTCGGCTACGACGGGAAGATCATGGAGAGCTTCCCCTTCGATCAAGCGCAGGAGCGCTACAGCATGTGGCTACTCAAGGCCTACGGCCTGCCCGCGATGTACTGGAACGGCATGCTCCGCGGTCGCATGTAGTCCTCGCCGCAGCGCCGACGCGCCCCTCGCTGGTCACCGGCGGGGGCGGAAGCGGTAGTGGGCGACGAACCACTCGTCTCCTGCGCCGTAGCCCCACAGCTCTTCGCACGCCATGAAGAACACCCGCCAGCGCATGAGCCAGCGCTCTGCTTCGCGCCGGGGGTTCGTCGTGCGCTCACCGTAGTGCGTTTCCAGGACGTTCAGGGCGCGCCGTCGCTGAGCATCCAGGTTATCGAGCCAGGCCCGAGCCGTCTTCGCGTAGTGCAGGCCGCTGACGCTCCAGCGCTGCTCGAGGAGCAAGGCGTCCTGGAAGTGGAGCAAGAGATCCTCGCTCGGCATCAGGCCGCCGCTGAAGAAGTAGCGTCCCATCCAGTCGTCGGCGCGCTCGGACTCGAAGGCGTAGGTCAGGCTGCGATGCACGAAGATGTGCACGAACAGCTTGCCTCGGGGATCCAGCCAGCTGGCGAGGCGCTCGAAGAGCACGCGGTAGTTTCGCAGGTGCTCGAGCATCTCCACGCTCACGATGCGATCGAAGCACGGCTCGATCCCCGCGGCACGGAAGTCATCTGCGCTCAGACGGTTCGCGTCCTGGGTCACCACCTGCAAGTTCGTCAGGTTGCGCGCCTTGGCCTCGCCCAGAATGAACTCGCGCTGGGTGCGGGAGTTCGAGATACCGACTATTCGGCTGTTCGGGTAGCGCGCGGCGGCCCAGAGTGAGAAGGAGCCCCAGCCGCAGCCGAGATCGAGCACCCGTTGCCCATCCTGGAGCTCGGCGCGCTCTGCGTAGAGCGCGAGCATGCGCTCCTCGGCATCGGTCAGCGAGTCTTCACCCACGTCCTCTCGCTGCTCCGGGCGGGCGAAGGCACAGGCGGAGTACTTGAGTCGCGGCCCCAGCGCGAGCTGAAAGAGCTCCGTGGGCACCTCGTAGTGCTGGGCGTTCGCCAGTTCCGTGAGGATTGCCACTGGGCTCCGCTGGAGCTCCTCGACCCAACGCGCGCGTCGCGCCGACTGATCTTCCAGACCGCTCCCGCGTTCTCGCTTCAGGCGTCGCTGCAACAAGCCGCGGATCGCGAGTCGGATCGCGGCGTCCGGGAGCAGGCCGCGCTCCATCAACTCGATGCTGGCTCGCGTGGCACGCTCGCCCACTCCACGGCGCAGGGCCATGACGCGCACCGCTCCGCTCGACGGCGCGTTCAAGGCGCTCCCTCCAGCCGGATCGCGGAGGTGGGGGTGAGGGGTGCGGCGGCGCGGCGCTGGGGCCCCTCGTAGAGCAGCTGAGCGTTGCCGATGTAGCGCTCCCGGAAGCCGCCTTCGCAGTACGCCAGGTACCACTCCCAGAGTCGCAGGAACTCCTCGCCGTAGCCGAGCGCTGCAATCTCGGCTCTTCGAGCCATGAAGCGTTCGCGCCAGTGGCGCAGGGTGAGCGCGTAGTGACCGCTGATGTCCTCGAGACCGATCAGCTTGAGGTCCGTTCGAGCGCACGCGCTGGCGAGGGCGCCGAGCGACGGGATGCAGCTGCCGGGGAAGATGTAGCGCTTGATGAAGTCGACGTTGTGCTTGTGCGCCTCGAAGCGCTTGTCGCGCATGGTGATGGCTTGAATCAGCATCAAGCCATCGGGGGCGAGCAACTGCTCGCAGACGCTGAAGTACTCCGCCAGGTACTGGTGTCCGACGGCTTCCACCATCTCGATGCTCACCAGCTTGTCGAAGCGTCCAGCCGTCCGAACCAGCTCAGGCAGCTCTCGGTAGTCTCGCAGCAGCACCTCGACCCGATCGTCGAGGCCTGCCTCTCGCACCCTGAGTCGCGCAAGGCGGTACTGCTCCTGGCTCAGCGTGGTGGTGGTGACGCGACAGCCGAAGCGACTCGCGGCGTGGATCGCCAGGGCACCCCACCCCGTGCCGATCTCCATCAGACGCTCGTCGGGCTTCAGGTCGAGCTTGCGGCACACGCGCTCGAGCTTGTTCAGCGATGCGTCGCGCAGAGGCTGCTCCGCCGACTCGAACACTGCCGCCGAGTAGCTGAGTGTGTCGTCGAGGAAGCAGGCATAGAACGCGTTCCCCAGGTCGTAGTGGGCTTCGATGTTGCGACGACTTCCGCGGAGCGTATTGCGCCGCAGCGCGTGGGTGAGACGGGATGCCGGCTGTACCAGGCGGCCGAGTCCGCCATCGAGCTTCCAGAGCACGGGCGCGTTGCGCGCGAAGATCCGCGCCACCTGCTCCGGCTCCGGCGAGCTCCAAAGGCCGCGGGCGTAGGCTTCCGCGGCGCCAATCGAACCCCCGAAGCACAGGTCGACGTAGGCCCGCGCGGAGTCGACCTGGACCACGACCGGGGCGGGAAAGTCGGGGTGAACCGCTCCGAAGCGCAGCTCGCGTGACTCATGACGGAGCAGCAAGCACCCGATCTCCAGCTGCCCCAGCGCGCGCAGCAACAGGCGCTCTGCCAGGTGCTCCAGGGCGCCCCGGTGTTCGCGGCTCCGAGTCTGGAGGGCGCTGGTCCCCGGCGAGGTCGGGCCGCTGTGAGGTGGACTACTGAGCAGCAAGCTCTGGCTCATGCTGAGGCTCCTTGGCTCGATTCGATATCACGGTGCTGTCGATTATTGCCGTGCGGATGTGGATGAAACGGAGTGCGCTTCAGCCAGAGCTGCAGCGCGTTCCAGTAGATCGCGGCGAAGACCTTGGCGGTCATCAGGGGATAGCCGACCAGCGCGCGTGTGGCGTGCGACGCGTCCAGCGGTCGTCGCTCCAGGCGCAGGTGGGCCTCGAAGCAGCGTCGAGGGCCGTCCCCGTCGCTCGCGTCGCCTGGCAGGTTCGCCATCGTGACCTCCAGGCGCTCGCCGGGCACACCGAAGCGCCAGCGATAGCGCTGCTGCATCGGCATGAAAGGCGACACGTGGAACGCCTTGTCGAACTCCCAGCTGCGTCCCCCCTGCGCACCGTCGGGGCGACCGTGGCACGCCGGCAACACGTAGAGGTGGCGCTCCCCCCAGGGCGTGTTGTCGACTTCGGCCACGATCACCTCGGGGGCGCTGGAATCTGAGTCCCTGGGGAAACAGTAGTAGAAGCTCACGGGGTTGAAGACGAAGCCCGCATAGCGCAGGTGCGTGAGCAGCCGGATGGGACCGCCGGGGGGGCGCACGCCGCGCTCTACGAGCAGCGACTCCACGCTCTCGCGCAGCGACTCGGAGGCCGAGCCGAGGTGATCGCTGCGACGAAACTCTGCCAGTGCTCGGCCTCTCGCGGACCACCCGGGGAGCGCGTCGAGCACCTCGGGGAGCTCTTCCAGGTCGAGGTAGACCATGAACAGGCGATACGAAAGAGCGTGCCGTGTCGGAGCGAAGCGACGATGACTGACTCGTCCGACGTAGATGGCGCTGTGCTGCTCGTCGCTCATAGCTGGCACCCGAACGCTTCTCCCACCCGCAGGGCGCTCACCACTCCGTCTTCATGGAAGCCGTAGCCCCAGTAAGCGCCAGCGAAGTGGGTGCGGCCATCGGCACCGCCGATCTCGTCGTAGCGCTCCCGGGCGCCTGCGCTGGGAGCGTCGTAGACCGGATGGGCGTAGTCGAAGCGACCCAGCACGCGCGCGGGGTCGATGCGTGAAGTTGCGTTCAGCGTCACGCAAAAAGTGACCGGCGCCTCTAGCCCCATCAGGTGGTTCATGTCGTAGGTCAACGTGGCGCGCTCGCCCCCGGTTCCGCCGTAAGATCCTCGAGGAATCAGGTAGTTCCAGGCAGCCCAGGCGCGCCGATTGCGCGGCAGCAGCGACTCGTCGGTGTGGAGCACGACGTCGTTCTGCTGGTAGCGCATCGCCGCCAGCACCTCGCGCTCGGCAGGCCGCGCGTCAGCGCCGAGCAGCGCGAGCGCCTGGTCGCTGTGCGTGGCGATCACCAGCTGATCGAAGCGCTGCCAGCCGCTCGGCGTGTTCACACGCACTCCGTCGGACGCGCGCTCCACGGCAAGCACCGGCGAGCTGGTGTGGATCGCGTCGCGGAGGTCCGCGCTCAGCGGGGCCAGATAGCTGCGGGACCCGCCCTGGATCACTCGCCACACCGGCTTGTGCAGCAGGTTCAACATGCCGTGGTTGTGGAAGAACTCGATGAACAGGCGCAGCGGGAAGTCAGCTTCGAGTTCCCCCAGCGGCGCTGACCAGATCGCCGAGCCCATCGGAACGATGAAGCGCTCGGCGAAGTCCCGGCTGTAGCCACCTCTGTCCAGGAAATCCCCCAGGCTGTAATCCCAGCGGAGCTCGTGCCGTGTGGGCATCAGCTTCTTGGTTTCCCTGGAGAAACGCAGCAGGTCGCGCAGGGTGCGCCACTGAGCCGGCTCCAGCAGCCGCCCCCGCTGGGCGAACCAGCCGTCCAGGTAGCGTGACGAGTACTCCAGACCGCTCGTCTCGTCGCTGACGCCGAAGCACATGTCAGTCGGCTTGGACCTCACCCCCAGCTTGTCCAGCAGGCGAATGAAGTTGGGGTACATCCAGTGGTTGAACACGATGAACCCCGTGTCGATCGCGTAGCGGCGACCATCCACATCGACGTCCACGGTGTGCGTGTGGCCGCCGATGCGCGAGTCCGCCTCGAACAGCGTGACGTCGTGGCGCTTGCGTAGCAGCCAGGCGCAGGTCAGACCGGCGATGCCGCTACCGACGATGGCGACCCGCTGGCCACGGGGGAGGGGGATTGAACTGGAAGTCACGAAGTCTCCGGCGCCTCGTAGGACCAGTCTGGCGAAGGTCAATCTGCCCGGCCGACACTGGTCAGCGTCGGGACGCGGTCCTACGCCCGTTGCTGGGGCCGGAGGTCTGGCTCCACTGGAGGTTCGCCGTGATCTTGCTCGAAGAAACCCTGGACGCGCCTGGCGACGCTCGAGAGGTGCTGCGCTACATCGCCGACTTCACGCACCTGCCCAGCTGGGATCCCAGCGTCGAGCGCGTCTCTCGACTCGACTCCGAGGAAGCGCTGGTCGTGGGTGCCCGCTTCCTGGTGTCGCTGAAGTCGCTGGGCCGCACCATCGACGTGGACTACCGGCTCGCGGAGCTGAGCGACTGCGTTGCTACGTTGGTCGGCAGGAGCGCCGGGGTGAGCGCGATCGACCTGATCCGCGTGGCGCAGGTCGGCAGCCGCGTCGACATAAAATACCGGGCGGAAATATCCTTGCTGGGTCTTCTGCGCCCCGCCGAGCCGTTGATGCGCGGTCGCATCCAGGCCGGGGGCAAGGCTGCGATCCAGAACCTCTCCAGCGTGCTGCGGCATCGCGCTGGGGCCAGGCGAAGCGCCGAGGCGGTGCCCGTCGCGGTGGGGTGATGCTCGACTGGTTGCTGGACAAGAGCGTCGTCTTCAGCTTCGATCGCACGGGCTTCGAGCGCCACGCGAAGCGTTTCCATGAGAGCGACCTCGACGTCGATCTGAGCGGGAAGACGGTGCTGATCACTGGCGCCAACTCGGGGCTTGGCTTCGAGGCCTGTCGGGGGTTAGGCGCGCTGGGCGCCAGCGTGGTCCTGCTGTGTCGCGACGCAGCCCGGGGCAGCGAGGCTCTGGAGCGTCTGGAGCGGGAGGTCCCTGCCGGGCGCTTCGAACTCGAGTTGCTGGACGTCTCCCGGGTTCGAGACGCGGAGCGCTACGTCCGCGAACGGGCACCTCAGGTGGTGGACGTGCTGATCAACAACGCGGGCGTGCTGCCCAGCGAGCGTCGGGAAACCGAGGAAGGCGTCGAGCTGTGCTTCGCCACCAACGTGCTCGGTCCCTTTGCGCTCACTCGCGCGCTCCTGCCCAGGCTA
The DNA here is from genome assembly GCA_020430865.1 of Myxococcales bacterium. The sequence goes on along the minus strand of JAGQIY010000605.1, from coordinate 8,684 downwards.
CGTCGCTCGAGCGATCCGCGGGTGATCCACGTCTCGAGCGGAGGTATGTACCCGGTGGCTCTCGATCTCTCCGACTGGCAGTGGACGCGGCGGAAATACGACGGCACCCAGGCGTACGCCCTGACCAAGCGAGCCGAGGTGGTGCTGAACGAGCTGTGGGCCGAGCGCGAGCCCTGGCTGACCAGCTCGGCGATGCATCCTGGGTGGGCGGACACTCCGGCGGTTCGCAGCTCGCTACCGCGCTTTCACCGCTTGACTCGACGCATCTTGCGCGAGCCCAGGCAGGGCGCCGACACCATGGTCTGGCTCGCCGCCTGCGAGCGACTGCGCGGGACGAGCGGGCGCTTCTGGTTCGACCGCGAGCAGGCGCCCACCCACGTGGTGCCAGGGACGGAGCGCGGCGATCGCCAGGGCTTGCTGCTCTGGCAACTCTGCGAAGAGCTGTGCGACGGCCCGCGGGACCCGGTGGGTCGCCCGCGTTCGTGCTGAGCGCAGGCGCCGCCCTGCGCCGCCCATTTGTTCACGCGTCACCGGTCGCGAAATTTGGCCCGCCCGAGACGCGCATGGCAGCGTCGGAGCGAGCCTCGAACAGTGGGAAAGCAAGGGTTTCTCACTGCTTGGGCAGGGTACCTCACCCCCCGAAACCCGCGCCCCCGAGGCGCGAACAACGAGCAGTTCGAGGCGCTTCGAGCACCCGAGTCGAACACCGGAGCCAGAAAAGGAAGCCATGCGCAGCTACACCGGCCTCAGCCAACCCGAGATCGTCGTTGGGCTCGACCTCGGCACCACCAAGGTGAGTGCCGTCGTCGGCGAGGTAGACAGTGACGGGATCACCATCCTCGGGGTGGGCAACGTTCCTTGCCGCGGTCTGCGCAAGGGCGTGGTCAGCAACATCGAGTGGACGGTCCGCGCCATCCGCGAAGCCATCGATGCGGCTCAGACCATGGCCGGTGTGGAGATCAGCACGGTCTATGCTGGCGTCGCCGGGAGTCATATCCGCAGCCACATGTCCGACGGCGTGTGCGCGATCAGCGGACGCGAGGTGATGAGCAGTGATCTCGACCGAGTCCTGGAGGGCGCTCGAGCCATCCCCGTCGACGCCGATCGCATGATCCTTCACGCGTTGCCGCGCGAATACATCGTCGACACCCAGGACGGCATCCGGGACCCGATCGGGATGAGCGGAGTGCGACTGCAGGTGCGGGTGAACCTGGTGACCGCGGCCACGAGCTGCGTGCAGAACGTGATCCGCTGCGTCGAGCGCTGCAACCTCCACGTCGCCGACGTGGTGCTCGAGCCCCTGGCGTCCAGCGAGGCGGTGCTCAGCGAGGACGAGAAGGAGATCGGGGTCGCCGTGATCGACATGGGCGGTGGAACCACCGACCTGCTGGTCTACGCCGATGGCGGCATCGCACACACCAGCGTGATCCCGGCCGGTGGCAACAACGTGACGAGCGACGTTGCCGCGGGGCTTCGCACTCCAATGGGAGAGGCCGAGCGCCTCAAGCGCAACTATGGCTGTGCCCTGGGACGCATGATCTCAGACGACGAGGAGATCGAGGTGCCCGGCGTGGGTGGTCACTCGCCGCGTCGTGTCGCCAGGCGAGTCCTGAGCGATATCATCGAGCCCCGGGTCGAGGAGATCTTCAGCGAGGCCCGCCGTCGTATCGAGGACGCTGGTCTGCTGGATCAGGTGGCCTCCGGCGCGGTGCTCACGGGTGGGTCGGTGCTGATGGAAGGCATGGTGGAGTGCGCCGAGGAGATCCTCGGCATGCCCGTGCGGCTGGGATTCCCCGTGGGCATGAAGGGCATCGTGCAGCTGGTGCAAGGACCTCAGTACGCGACGGGCGTGGGGTTGGTGCAGTACGGCGCCTTGCAGCTGGCCCAGGCGGCGGCACGAGGCGAGTACGAGGAGTACTACGAGGAGCCTGCCCAGCCGGAGCCCGCCGAGGTGCGGGTCCGACGCCGCAAGGGTGGCTTCTGGGGCTGGCTCAAGGACGCCTTCTGAGATGTACGAACCAGCCAAAATCGGCTGGTTCGTTGTTTTGTGACGTCAGTTATTAGGCCAGTTCGAGGGTTTTGGTTCAGTAAGGGGTTACGCACCGGGTCGCCACACAGAGCGGGTTCGAGACGAGGGAAGAGGCAGCCCAAGGCTCGAGATACCACCCACTCGGGACCGGCACTGCGGTGTTTCAGCACCGCTCCATCGAAGCGGAGCGCGTGCACCGGGAGGAAGGCAAAATGAGTTTCTCGATTGAGTTTGCTGACGAGTCGCCGCAGTACCAAGCCCGCATCAAGGTGATCGGGGTCGGTGGATCTGGCAACAACGCGATCAACACCATGATCTCCTTCGCGCTGGAAGGCGTGGAGTTCGTCAGCGTGAACACGGACGCCCAGGCGCTGAACGCGAACCTGGCTCCACTCAAGCTCTCGGTCGGTCAGGCCGTCACCCGCGGTCTGGGTGCCGGCGCCGATCCCGAGCGCGGTCGCAAGGCGGCGCTCGAAGACGTGACTCGACTCAAGGAAGCCATCTCCGGCGCGGACATGGTCTTCGTGACCGCCGGCATGGGTGGTGGCACCGGCACGGGCGCAGCGCCCGTCATCGCGCAGCTCGCTCGCGAGGAAGGCGCGCTCACGGTTGGCGTCGTCACCAAGCCCTTCGTCTTCGAAGGTCGCCAGCGCGCGCGCCGCGCAGAGCAAGGCCTCGCAGCCCTGGCAGAGCACGTCGATACCCTCATCACCATCCCCAACGAGAAGCTGGTGGCCCTCGGTGATGACGACCTGAGCTTCGTCGAGGCGTTCCGCAAGGCGGACGAGGTGCTGTACCAGGCGGTGAAGGGCATCAGTGACCTCATCACCCAGGAAGGCATCGTCAACGTCGACTTCGCCGACGTGCGCACCGTGATGGAGAACATGGGTCGCGCGCTCATGGGCACCGGCTGCGCGAAGGGCGAGGGTCGCGCACGGCTCGCCGCCGAGGCAGCCATCCAGAGCCCCCTGCTGGACAACATCAGCGTCGACGGAGCCACCGGCGTGCTCATCAACGTCGTTGGCGGACCCGACATGAAGATGCGCGAGATCAACGAGGCGGCGACCTACATTCAGGAGCAGGCTCACGAAGACGCGAACATCATCTTCGGCGCCACGATCGACGAGAACATGTCCGAGGCCATCAAGGTCACGGTCATCGCGACCGGCTTCGAGCGCGCTGCGGAAGAGCCCCAAGAGCTCTTGCGTCAGGCGAGCCGCCAACCTCTCGAGCGTCCGGCTCCGCGTCAGGAGGCCCGTCCCTCCGAGGCCGCGCCCGTACGTCGTGAACAGCGCCCCGAGATTTCCGCACGGGCTCTCGAGGAGCTCGACCGCGAGCCTGCGACGGTTTACTCGAGGCGCCCCGCCGCGGCCGCAGCGAGTCTCCAGGCGCGCTCCGAGAACTCCGGACTGCCCTCGGTCCGCGACCGCATCACGTTCCCATCGAACGTGGACCGCGACTGGGACACGCCTGCCTACCAGCGGCGAAACGGCGGCTGATCTTCCGAGGTCGAGCGCGCCTGCCGCCTCAGGCGCGCGTGGCTTCGGCGTTGCCCTATTCGCGCCCGCTGCTGAGCGGTCGCGAACGACAACACTACCTCCTGCGAACGAAGGCGCCCCTCGTGTTGGTCCACGGGGGGCGTCGCCTTTTTTTGTGCGCCCGAGGGCGGTCAACCCGGTGTCCCGAGACGCGAAAATCGCCCGCGTTCTGCCAGGTGGAGCGGCGCTCGCGGCGCCTGACGCCCTCTGAATCGGAAGCTGCGCCTCGGGGTGTCGAGCTTTCCCCGGCCTGAGCCTCGCTGAGTGCGTCGGCTTTGGGTACGCTTGGGGTTGCCGTGGTCTGGGGCCCGGCTGCGCGCGATGAATCCTTTTCAGCAGAGCTTGCTCGTCGTTGATCCAAACCCCGACTCTGCGGAGGCGCTGTCTGCCGTTCTCGCTGAGTTGCAGGTGGAGGCCACTCGTGTGGGCACTCAGAAGGACGCGCTGCATGAGTTGGCTCGGCGTGACTACTCTGGAGTGGCGGTCTGCGTTCAGCTGCCCGATGCCAGCGGGCTCGAGTTGCTGAGCAAGCTCGGTCAGTACTCCGAGGCCTTGCCCGTTGTGGTGATCACCGATCAGGGCAAGACCTCCCTCGGCGTCAAAGCCGTGCGCATGGGGGCGAATGACTTTCTCTGCCGTCCGTTCGAAGAAGAGGAGGTCAAGTACGTCATCCAGAAGATGTTGAGCCTGTATCGCGCGGGCGCCGACGAACCCCCGAAGAGCGCGCGCCTCAGCCTCCGCTCGAACATCATCGGAACTTCCCCGGTGATGGTGGAGCTCGAGCGCACGATCCATCGTGTCGCGGACGGTGTTGCGACAGTGCTTATCCGTGGGGAAAGCGGTACGGGGAAGGAGTTGGTGGCGCGGCGTATCCACGACGAGAGCCCGCGCAAGGACGGACCTTTCATCAAGGTGCACTGCGGGGCGCTGCCGGATAACCTGCTGGAGAGCGAGCTGTTCGGCTACGAGAAGGGCGCGTTTACCGGCGCGACCCAGCGCAAGCCGGGCCGCGTGGAGCTGGCGGAGGGGGGAACGCTGTTCCTCGACGAGATCGGCGACATCACTCCGGCAATTCAGGTGAAGTTGCTGCGCGTCCTTCAGGAACGCGAGTACGAGCGCTTGGGTGGAACGCAAACGCTGCAGGCGGATGTGCGATTCGTTGCGGCGACGCACCGCGACCTGGACGGCATGGTGCGCAGCGGAGATTTCCGCGAGGATCTCTTCTATCGTCTGAGCGTTGTGCCCCTATTTGTGCCGCCGTTGCGCGCGCGCCCGGATGATATCGCCGAGCTGGCGATGCATTTCGCTCGCACTGCGGGTCTGAACAATGGTCGTACTGCCATGGGCATCGACGCCCCAGCCCTCGAGATGCTGCGCAGCCACCGCTGGCCCGGGAACGTGCGCCAGCTTCAGAACTTCATCGAGCGCCTCGTTCTATTGGCCGATGGCCCGCGCATCTCGGCGCGCGACTGCGCGATGTGGCAGCCAGGCATCGACAACGGCGCCGTCGACCAGAAGACGGCGATGGCCGCCTACGGTGCCGCTCGGACTGCTCCAGAGTCGGCAGTTTCTGAGGCGCTCGCGCCGGAGAGCGAAGACGTGGAAGTCGTGGAACTCGCGACTGCCATTGCGCGTGCAGAAAAACTCGCGCTAGAGCGGGCCCTGAAGAAGGCTGGCGGAAATCGGAATGTTGCCGCGCGGATGCTGGGCGTCAGTCGCCGCACGCTCTATTACAAGCTGAACGAGCACGGCGTGAGCTAGCTCCGGCGCGGTTACTCCAGCTTCACGTCGAACAGGTAGAGGTACTTTCGGCTGCCCGGGCGCTGTAGCAGGAGTTCGTAGCGGCCCGTCTTGAGGCGCTGCGCCGGTAGCTCGAGCTGGATCAGACCGCGGGAGCCGCGCGCGTCACCTTCATGCTGCCACACCACGTTGTGCTGAAACATCAGGCGGCTGGACCAAGGCTCCGCGCCTGTCTCGGGCGTCAGCACCTGCAGCACCAGGCGCGGATCTGACTCGCCGAGCTTGTAGGCGTTCACGGCGTGGGCTGGCAGCGCAGCGCTCTGCTCATCGCTCACCGGTTGGCTCGGATAAGGCTGAAGAACTGAAGTTGGCAGACCCGACCGCGGCGCGATGGCCAGGCGCCGCTCCTCTGGAGCGTGACTTGTCCCGTCCGAATCCGGCGGGGGCGTACGCAGAGCTGGGGTAGCGCCAAAGAGACCCGACGAACCCTTCTTTGGTGTTACCGCGCGGTAAGCAACTGCGGCGGCGCCTGCGACGGCGACGCTCAGAAACAAGACTCGACGGTTGAGGCGCGCCTGGGGGCTCGCCTTCACGCAGGGATCAGCTCCGGGTACACGGGCTCCCACATCGCCTGGCTGACCGCGTCGTAGATCGCGTTCGGTTCGAACGACTTTCCGACGTTTTGCTCAGCGGCGTCCTTCACCACAGCACAGGCGATCTTGCGGGTGATCTCCCGTAGCCGGTGCATGCGTGGGAACAGCGCCCCTTGTTCCAGATCCTCGTCGGTGAGCTCCGAGGCGAGCGTATGGGCGGCGACGGTGAACATCGAGTCGGTGACTTCGCTGGCCTCGGCGACCAGGGCGCCCAAGCCGACGCCGGGGAACACGTACACGTTATTGCCCTGACCGATACGCACGGTGCGGCCGTCAGGCAGCGTCACGGGCTCGAACGGGCTCCCCGTCGCCACCAGCGCCCGACCGTCGGTCCAGCGCAGTAAGTCCTCCGGCACGGCCTCGCTCTTGCTGGTTGGATTGGAGAAGGGCAAGATCGCCGGCGCGTCGCAGTGTTTGGCCATCTCGCGCACGATCTCTTCGCTGAAGACACCCGGTTGCCCCGAGGTACCGATGAGCACGGTGGGCTTGAGCGCCTTGACCACCTCCAACAGCTCGATGGGCTGTGCGGGGTCCAAGCCCAGCTCGCGCACGAGCTCTTCCGGCCAGGCGAACTCGCGCTTGTACTCGTCGCGGAAGTCTCGGGAGTCGACGATTAGGCCGCGGCTGTCCAGCACCGCGACAGCACGCGTCAGCGCCGCGCCGCTCAAGCCCGCGCTCTCCAGCGCATCGCGGATCTGATGTCCAATGCCCACGCCGGCAGCGCCGGCTCCCAGGATCACAACGCGTTGATCCGTTAGCTTGGCGTTGCGCTTGCGCACGGCCGCGAAGATCCCCGCGACCGCGACCGCCGCGGTGCCCTGGATGTCGTCGTTGAAGGAGCAGAGTCGCTTGCGGTACTTCGTGAGCAGGGTGAACGCATTCGCCTTCTTGAAGTCTTCCCACTGAAGCAGTGCCTTGGGGAAACGGGTCATGACCGCCTCCACGAACTCCTCCACCAGGTCGTAGTAGCGCTGGCCGCGAAGCCTGGGGTGGCGCCAGCCGACGTACAGCTCATTGTTCAACAGCTCTTCGTTGTCCGTGCCTACATCGAGGCTGATGGGCAGCGTTTGGTTCGGATGGATGCCTGCGCCCAACGTGTAAAGCGACAGCTTGCCAATCGGGATCCCCATGCCGCCCGCGCCCTGGTCACCGAGGCCGAGGATGCGCTCGTTGTCCGTCACCACGATGAGACGTACGTCGTCCGTAGCAGCGTTCGCCAGCACCTGCTCGATGCGCCCGGAGTCCTCGGGGGTGATCCAAATCCCGCGCCCACGTCGGAAGATCTGGGAGAAGAACTTGCAGGCTTCACCCACCGTAGGTGTGTAGACGATGGGCATGAGCTCTTCGACGTGCTCGCCGAGCACGCGATAGAACAGCGTCTCATTGCGATCCTGCAGCGCCGCCATGCCGATGTAGCGCTCCAGTGGATCCGCCTTGCGGGAGATACTGCCGTAGGCCCGCGCTGCCTGAATCGCCATGGGCGTCGGGTTCTGTGGCAAGAGGCCCCGTAAGCCGAAGGCGTCGCGCTCCGCTTCGGTGAAGGCTGTGCCTTTGTTGAGCAGTGGATTGCAGAGCAAGGCGCGACCGCGCTCATGCACGACGACGCGCGGCGTGCCCTCTGGTGTGCGTTCAAACTTCAGCTTCGTCACGGCATCCCTCGTGCTGGACTGTATCAAGGCGTCAGCGCCTGAGGTACAGAACGCGGCGGAGCTTACGTTGGGCGGAGCGCTTCGAACCGACCCGTAGACGCCATTGCGCCCCAAGTTAGCGCGCTGGGGCGGCCGCTAGACCGCCTTCACGGGAGTCCGACACCCCGAAGTACTCACCGTCGATGATCATCAAGTTGTTGGCGTCACCGATGGGGATCGTCTTCTTCGAGATGGTGTGGCCCAGCGCCTTCAAGCCATCCAGCACACCTGGCGCGGGCGGCTTGCGGCGCTCGTAGCGCACCTCGTCGGGCAAGAAGCCATGGTGTAGGCGCCCTCGCTCCACCGCGACGGACAGCGGGAGTTGGTAGTCGACCACATTGCGCAACACCTGGAACACCGTGTTCGGGATCGTGTCGCCGCCGGGGGAGCCCAACACCAGGATCGGCTTGCCGTCCTTCAACACGAGGGTTGGCGTCATCGAGCTCGTCATGCGTCGGCCGCCTTTGAGAGTGCTCTCGCCCACGCTGCCGAACGCGCCAGCGGAGTTGTTCATCACGATCCCAGTGCCCGGCACCACGTACTTGGCGCCGAAGCCCGCGGAGAGCGTCGTTGTGCAAGACACCACCATGCCGTCACGATCGGCGACGCTGAAGTGGGTCGTGTGCTCGAGCTCTTCGGCAGCCTTGGTGTAGAGGGAGTGCAGCTCCGCCGCAGGCGTCGCCTTCTGTGGGTCGATGGGGTGGGGCGTGAGCCAGTGCAGGGGGTCGAGCCAGCGTTCGCGTACCTTCGCTGGGTCGCGATCCGACGTGTCGGGGTCGACGACGTCGAAGCGGCGGTCGGCGTGAGCGCGCTTGGCGATTTCCACGAAGAAATGCGCGGCGGCGACTGAATCGGCTGGATGCTTGTAGGCCTCCACGCGCTCCCACATCTTGAGCATTTCGAGCACGGCCACTCCACCAGCAGAGGGCGGCGGCATCACCTCGACTTGCAAGCCGCGATAGTCGAAAGCTTCGAGCTTGCGCTCCTTGGCCGCGTACCCCTTGAGATCAGCGAGGCTGATGCGTCCGGTTTTGCC
>JAGQIY010000604.1 GCA_020430865.1 Myxococcales bacterium | reverse complement strand
CACTACGATATATGGCAGCCCGGCGTCGTCGAGCTTCACACGCGTCGGCTCATTCAACTGATCGACGCGGGCAAGCTCGAACTCCAAGGCAACCCGCTCCGTCCCCGATTCAGCGAAGTTCGCATGGTGGAGCTACGCTAGGTCGTCGCCGTTCCGAACCTCGCGGATCCGGGTTACCCTGCTGTCGTGGCGGGATCCGATCGGGGACTCTACGAGGCGTTGCTAACTGAAGAACTCGAGGCCCGACTGCACGAGCTGGGTGAGCGATTGGTCGCGCAGCGACGCGAGCTAAGAACCGCCGAGGCCGCCGATCGCATCGCTTTGCACCTGAGCCGCGTGATCCAGCGGGCGGTCGAGACGATCGACGACTCGAATCGAGTCAGTGAAGGGATACGCCTGGCGCAAGACCTCATCGCTCAGCTCGCAACGACGCTCGACAGCCCTGACTTCTCCGGCGACGCACCGCGTTCCCCCGGCGGCGTGCTGCGCTCGGTTTCCGAGAGGTTACCCGATGGAAAGCTGGAGTCGCTCGAGGAGCCGCTCATCCCGCTGCTGGACACGGCGCTGCTCACGAACGCGCCCGGCGAACCGGGCGTCGGCCGTCAGCTTCGCACGGAGATAGCTTCCGCCGATCGAATCGACCTCGTGATGGCATTCGTGAGGCTCAGCGGCATTCGCCCCCTGAGCGAGGCGCTGCGAGCGTTTTGCGAATCGGGTCGCGTTCTCCGTGTTCTCACCACCACCTATACGGGGTCCACCGAGGGTTTCGCGCTGGAGCTGCTTCGCAAGCTCGGGGCGCAGATCCGCGTGTCCTACGACACTGGTGTGACGCGCTTGCATGCGAAAGCCTGGTTGTTTCAGCGCAGGTCAGGCTTCTCCACGGCATACGTCGGCTCGTCGAACCTGACGCATTCCGCTCAGGTGACGGGGCTTGAGTGGAACGTGCGAGTCTCGGGAGCCCGCAACCCCGCAGTGATTGAGAAAATCGCTGCGGTCTTCGAGACGTACTGGAACTCGGGGGATTTCGCACCCTACGATCGCGATGAGTTCCGCGCTCGCACGGAAGTCGATCCCAGCAACGCTCCAGCGCTCGTACTCAGCCCGGTGGAGATCCGGCTCGAGCCCTTTCAGGAGCGGTTGCTCGAGCAGATCGAGATGTCGCGGCGCGCTGGCCACCATCGGAACCTGCTGACCGCGGCGACGGGCACAGGGAAGACGGTGATGGCGGCGGTCGACTACGCGCGACTCAGGCAGCGGCTGCCTCGGTCCCGCTTGCTGTTCGTTGCGCACCGCGAGGAAATACTCGCGCAAAGCATGGCGACCTTTCGTCACGCTTTGCGCGAGCCGGCGTTCGGTGAGCGCTGGGTCGGGGGAAGGCGTCCTCAGCGATTCGAGCACGTGTTCGCGTCGATTCAGAGCCTGCACGTAACTGGGCTCGAGCTTGTCGATGCGGATCAGTTCGACGTTGTCATCGTCGATGAGTTCCATCACGCCGCAGCGCCCTCATATCAGGCGCTACTGCATCATCTCACGCCGCGCGAGTTGCTCGGACTCACAGCCACTCCCGAGCGAGCCGATGGGTTGCCAGTCCTCGAGTGGTTCGACAATCGCATCGCAGCCGAGCTGAGGCTCTGGGATGCGATCGACCAACACCGCTTAGTGCCCTTCGCGTATTACGGAGTTCACGACGGTCTAGATCTGCGTCGCATTCCCTGGCGGCGTGGTGGCGGCTACGACGTCGAGGGCCTCTCGAATCTCCTCACCGCCGACGACGCGTGGGCGAGCATGGTACTCAGCCAGCTGGTCGACAAGATCGCAGATCCCTCGCGCATGCGGGCACTCGGTTTCTGTGTCGGCGTTCAACATGCCCAATTCATGGCCCGGGTGTTTCGGAACGCGGGAGTTGCGGCGGTAGCCGTGTCCGGGGACACACCCGAGGAGGAACGGAGAGATGCCCTGCGGAAACTCGCCAGCGGTGAACTGAACGTCGTCTTCTCCGTAGATCTGTTCAACGAGGGTGTCGACGTCCCCGCGGTGGATACGCTCCTGCTGTTGCGGCCGACGGATAGTGCAACCCTGTTCCTGCAGCAGCTGGGGCGTGGCCTGCGACGGCATTCGAACAAGGCGATCTGCACGGTGCTCGACTTCGTGGGGCATCATCGGAAGGAGTTCCGTTTTGATCGGCGTCTGCGAGCGCTCCTCGGCGGAACGCGGAAGCACGTCGAACGACAGGTAGAGGAGGGCTTTCCGTTTCTGCCTGCTGGCTGCCACCTGGAACTCGACCCGGTAGCGAGCGAGATCATTCTGCGCAACATCCGGGAAGCGGTGCCTGCCCGGTGGGAGGCGAAGACAGCTGAATTGCGAGCATTCGCGGCCGCGGGTCATGAGCTGCGTCTCGGCGACTTCCTAGAGGAGAGCGGCCTCGAGTTGGAAGACGTCTACACGAGTAACCGTTCTTGGTCTGATCTAGTTGAGGCGGCTCGACTCCCAACGCTGGAAGCTGGCCCTCACGAGAAGAGTCTGCGCCGTGCCTGCGGTCGACTGTTGCACATCGACGACGCGACCCGGATCGAAGCCCTCCGACGCTTCGTCACTGCAAAAGCGGCGCCCCAGCGGGGGGAGCTCGAAACGCGGGATGAACGACTGTTGCGCATGCTGGTTGCGAGCGTGGCTGGGTCAGCGGTCGACAGGCACGCCGACCTTTACGATGGCAGCCGCTTGCTATTTTCTCACCCGCAAATCCTTGAGGAAATAGACCAACTGCTTGCTGTATTGGCGGAGCGGATGGGGCATCTTGGTCGCCCGCTGACGGAACTGCCAGACGTTCCTCTGGAGCTTCACGCCCGCTATACGCGGGTGGAGATCCTCGCAGCATTCGGGGTGGGTGAGGGCGCTCGCGTGCACTCTTGGCAAACCGGCGTCTACTGGGTGAACACTGTCCCTGCAGACCTCTTCGCGTTCACGCTCGACAAGACGAAGGGGCAGTTTTCGCCGACGACGCGCTATCGGGACTACGCAATCAGTCCCAATCTGATTCACTGGGAGAGCCAGTCAGTCACTCGGGCGAACAGCGAAACCGGACTTCGCTACCAGCGCCACGCCGAACAGGGCTCTCACGTGATGCTGTTCGCGCGCCATCGGGTGGACCATCGGTCGTTCTACTTTCTGGGGCCCGCACGCTATGTGAGCCACGAGTCCGAACGACCGATGTCCATCACTTGGCGACTTGAACACTCCCTGCCGGGCGACTTGTTCGCGTCGTTTGCCGCCGCCGTGGCTTGAGAATCACTCCTGCATCAACCGGACGTCGATCTCTTCCACCTTCACCACGTCGGCGAACTCGATGGCGTAGTCAATTGCGGCTTGCTTCGACGGCAGTTCGAGGATCACGTAGCCCGCGATCAGTTCCTTGGATTCGGCGAAAGGGCCGTCGATGACTGAGTGCTTTTTACCTTCCAAGCGAATGCGCGCGCCTTCTGCGGTGCTTGCTAGCGCGCCGGTGGCTTGCAGCGCTCCAGCTTCGGTCATCTCTGCGATCAGCGCGCCCATCTTCGCCATCAGTTCGGGGCTTGGAGGTGCTGCGGGCTTGCTCTCATCCACACGGTGCGTGGACAAGAAGCGCAGCGGAGCGTTCTTCGGCTTCTCCATCATGCCGAGATCCCAAGGTTCCACCACGGGGCCAAGGAAGACTTCCACATCGCCGAGCACCGCCGCGAACTTGTCGCACCACGCGATGGCCTCTTCCTCCGAGCGCACTCGGAACAAGCCAAAGCCGCCTGGTAGGTCGGGCTTGTTCGTGAAAGGACCACGAGTGAGCGTGCGCTTGCCGTCCTTGTAGGCCAGATGCACGCGCTGCGAAGTCGCCTTGAGACCTTCGCCCGACACGAAGACGCCGCTCTTCACGCCTTCTTCTAAGAGCTTGCCGACACCGGCGATCACTTCGGGGGGCGGCGGCTCGCCGCTTTCCATCTCTGCCGTCTGCTTGTGCATCACCATGAATCGCATGTTCGTCTCCTAACCGTGGGGGTTCTAAGCAGCAACGAACCGCTCAGCGGCCGATCGACACCCTTTTGAGATTTTTCTCTGGCGGTTCCGTCGTGGCGCGGCGCCTCGGTCGTCCGATCGCCCGCGTAGGCGGTAGTGCTGGATTTCCCCGTTGCGGATCCTGGGTAGCTCCTCGAGCAACTCGATCCAGCGCGGGTACCGGTACGGGGGCGAGCTTCTGCTTGACGAATGCCTCGAGCTCCGCGGCCCGCGACTCGCTCCCGATTTGCCGTTTCACCTCGAACGGAGATACCTGGCTGCCGCCGACCTTTCAGCATGTCGTCGGTCCGCCCGGGTAGACCTAGTAACCGCCTGTGCGTCGCCCACGTAGTGACCCCCAAAAAAATGCCGCGTGGAAATCATACGCAAGGGCAAGAGTAGTGCGCGGCGCTGCTCACGCTTCACGTCTGGGGACAAGATTCCGTTCCCGACGCGTGCGGGGTGCTCCGTCAGATCGCCATGGGTGTGGACGCCGCTCGCGTCGGAATCAGCCTCCTGGGTTCCGCTCCCCGCCTCCCAGTGGCGGTCCACCAGGTCAGCGGCAGCGTCGTAGCAGCGGGGAAGCTCACTCGCGGCAGGCGCCGGGGTGCGTTTCCGAGCGGTGTTCAGCCATGAACGGAGCATAGCCGGTGCGTCCCGCCTCTTGGCAGAGTTCCTCACCCCCAAACCCCGATGGGGCGTGGTAAGCAGACGTGATGCGACGCGTCGCTCACGTCTCGGACCTGCACGTGCTCTCTCCTTTCGGTGCGAACTGGCGGCAAGCGTTGTTCAACAAGCGCATCACGGGGTACGCGAACGTGCTGCTGCGGCGT
>JAGQIY010000603.1 GCA_020430865.1 Myxococcales bacterium | reverse complement strand
GTGGCCGCGCCCGCGGCGAACCGCGGCCCGGTGGTTCCGCCCGCCATGGTCTCGGGCTCGCATCGTGGCGCCATGCACGGAACTCAGGTCCTGAGCGACGACGCGGTCGCCAATGCGCGCGCCGAGATAGATGCTCTGCTGGCGGCGAAGCGCGCCGAGGCGTCGGCAGCCCCTGCCTCGGTCCCCATGCCGGCGCCCGCGGTCGCCGCGCCGGTGGCCGGCGTCGCTCCTCCTCCAGTCATTTCCGCGGGGATTGCTGCTCCGCCCATGGTGTCGGGAGGGATCGCCCCGCCGCCCGTCGTCTCGGGTGCGGTCGCACCCCCGCCCATCGGAGACATCGCGCCTCCGCCCGCGGTGGCCCCGCCGCCGGTGGTCTCTGACCCTGGGTTCGACGCGCTGGGCGCGACGAACCCCGACGCAGGCGGTGGAGGAGGAAACAAGCGCAAGATTCACGGCACGATGGTGGCGGACGCTTCCGAGGCATTCGCCATGCTCGAGTCCATGGGAATAGCCCAGGCTGGAGCTCCGCCGCCCGCGTCTCCGGCGCCGCCGCCGGGGCCGCCACCCGCGGTACCCCAGGGAAATACTGGGAGCGTCTTCGGGGGCGGAGGACCGGTGCAACCCGCGATGGTCACGGGGGGCGCCGTGGCCCTCGGCGCGACGACGGCGGCCGCCAAGCAGGCGCCAGAGGTCGCATCGCGGCCAGAGCCGAACCCGCTGGGGATGAGCCAGCTGGGCATGCCTCTGCCCGAGGCTCGCCGAGATGCCACCATCGTCTACAACCCGCCCTCGGGGAAGAACACCAAGATGATCGTGCTCGTAGTGGTCGTCATGGTGGTGGTCTTCGCTCTGGGCGCCGTGCTGATCGGCTGGCTGCTCAGTATGGACAGCGGGCCCCCGCCCCCAGAGTCCTCTCGTCAGGGTCCGGAAGCAGCACGCCTCGCAGCCGCCCACGCGCTGGTCCCAGCGGAGAAGGCGGATGTCTGACTCGTTCGCCCGTCTGCGGCAGAAGCTCGCCTGGGAGGAGGCCACGGAGCGCTGGTACGTTCCTCGCGATGAAAATTTCCTTGAGGAAATAATTGCAGAGCTCGGCGCGGGCCGAAGGAGCGGGGTGCTCTGGGTCACCGGGCCGAGCGGAGGAGGGCTCTCCACGCAGCTCGCGCGCCTGAGTGAAGAGCTCACGAATCGCGGCTGGAGACCGCTCCGTGTGAGTCTCCTGGGGCGCGCCGAGCCGGGACGCTCGGTTGGCCCCACGGGGATGCTGATGTTGACCTTGTTCTGGCTGATGCGGGCGTTGCCCGAGGGATCGCATCGCCTGACGCCGGCCGCTGACCGCACGGCTCATCGGCTGATCGAGGCGCTGCGAGCGTTGTGCATGGTGCCTGCCCCACGCGGCCAGACCGACTGGACCAACTCGCTGGGGCACGCGCTCTACCTCGCGATACAGCGGCTCAAGGACCCGGGCTTTCGCGAGGAGATCGAGACCGACTCCAACCTGCCGATCGCCGACTTCGCCGAGCTGGTTGGCTGCGTCGCAAAGCTGCAGGAGTCCCAGGGCGAGGTCGTGATGATCGTCGATGACGCGAACGAGCTCGACCAGGGCAACAACGCCGACCGCCTGATGCCGCGCTGTGCTTCGCTCTGGCAGAGCCTCCCCGTGCGGGTAGTGATGACCCATCCGCGCAGGCTGGAGTACTCGGAGGATTTCGCCTTCGCGGCCGCTGGGGACCCACGCATCGTTCTGCGGCCCCTTCCACACGAGGGACGAGTCGAATTCCATCAGCGCGTGCTCGAGCGCCGTCTGCCCGCGGTCCAGCTCGAGTCGGCCTGGGTGGAGCTGGCGGACGAGTCGACTCACGGGAACACCGCTGAGTTCCTCGACCTCGTGGCGCGCGCGCTGTGTCTGGCGCAAGCCAGGGGGGAGCAGCCCACCCGCGAGCACCTAGTCGTCGCGGGAAGACGACGAGGTGGAGAGCTGCGGCGCCTGCTCGCCGGAGCCGGAGCCCTGCGTGAGCTCTTGCGGCGAGATCGAGCCGGCTCGCTCGACGAGGTCGCGAAGCGTTGGTTGGGCCTGCGCGCTCTGCTCGAGGTTGGAGACGACGCAACGCTGAGAGTTCACCCAGGG
>JAGQIY010000602.1 GCA_020430865.1 Myxococcales bacterium | reverse complement strand
TGCCGGGCCGAGCTCCTTGCGCAACGCTCGAACCTTGCTGGGGTTCGGCGCGCGGCTCCGGGTGCGGGGATCGTCGATGCCAGGCACGGTCGCGCAGACTATGCCCCAGGCGATTGCGCAACGCATCAAGGGAGGGGCGCTGGGCGTGAAAGAGTCGGAGCGATTGGACGCGCGCGCGACCCGCCAGTCGCGTTATGAAGGATCCATGTCACGCTGCCTGCTCGCTCACTGCGCAACGCTGCTCGAGGTCTCGATGGTGGTCTTCGGCTGCTGGGCCCTGGTCGGCTGCGGCAGCGACGCTCAGGACTCGAGCTCCGGACGTGACTTCCGCGCCTTCGACGACGCGGTGAGTAGTTTCCTCGAGGCAAATGATCTCGAGGGCGCGAGCGTGGTCGTGGTCAGTCGTGAAGAAGGCGTCGTGCACGTGAAGGCGCTTGGAAGCTTCGAGGAGGATCGCGTGTCGCTGATCGCGTCTTCGAGCAAGGTGATGAGCGCCGGCGTCCTGATGCACCTGGCGGATCAGGGTTTGCTCGACGTGGACGCCCCTGTCTCCACCTACCTGGGGGACTGGGGGGAGTACAAGACGGACATCAGCGTGGCGCAGATGTTATCCAACAGCGCGGGCATGGTCGGGCTGATCGACGACCCGCTCTACGGACCCTACCTGTGCCAGTACCTGGGCAACGGCACACTCAGCGACTGCGCAAAGAAGATATACACCGCGGACGACACGGAGGATCGTATCCCCCCGGATACTGAGTTCCGCTACGGCGGCGGGCAGTGGCAGCTGGCAGGCGGCGTGGCGGAGGTGGTCAGCGGGAAGCGCTGGGGCGACCTGATAGACGAGATCTACGTTCAGCCGTGTGGTCTCGAATCGACCGGCTACAACAATCACTACAGCCAGGGCTTCGCCTCCGGCGGCGTGGACGGCGCGCTGACCTACCCCGACTTCTTCCAGGCAGATCCATCCAACCTCGAGGAAACGCAGAACCCCAGCATCGAAGGCGGTGCCTACACGACGGCGCGAGACTATGGGAAGATCCTGTGGATGCACCTGTCGGGCGGACGCTGCGGCGACACTCGAGTGCTCAGCGAGGCGTCGGTGGCGCGCATGCAGGAGGACCGCATCGGCGAGATCTACGGAGGCTCGTCGCTGGATCCTAGCCTGCCCGGGTACGGCTTCGGCTGGTGGGTGAGCCGCGAGGAGCCCGTGGTGGCAGACCCCGGCGCCTATGGAGCAACGCCTTGGCTGGACAACGATCGCGGCTACGCAGCGATGATTATCCTGGAAGCCAAGGCGGAACTCGGGGTCAACCTGCGTATCGAGACGAAGCCCATCTTGGATGAACTGTTCCCGCTGCCCCAGGACTGAGGGCTACTCGGCCTTCTTTTCCTCTTCCTTCTCTTCATCCTTCTTCTCGGCTTCTGCCTTCTCGCCCTCGGCCTTGTCGTCGGCGGCCTTGTCGTCGGCGGCCTTGTCCTCAGCGGGCTTGTCCGCGGCGGGCTTATCCTCCGTGGCCTTCTCCGCCGGCTTCTCTGCGGCGGCTGGTATGTTGGCAGGGAAGAGGCCGATGACGGCCTTCGCCTGCAGCCAGCCCTCGTCGATGATCTGCCGGAGCATACTGCGGGCGTCGTTGTAGAGCTTTTGAGCCTC
>JAGQIY010000601.1 GCA_020430865.1 Myxococcales bacterium | reverse complement strand
TGACGCGCACCGCGGCCATCATCGGCTCGCCGCTCTACATGTCGCCAGAGCAGATGGACTCGGCCAAGGACGTCGATCAGCGCACCGACATCTGGTCTCTGGGCGTGATCCTCTACGAGCTGCTCGCCGGGAGGCCGCCCTTCACGGGAAACTCGATCCCGCAGCTGTGTGCGGCGCTGCTCAATGACACTCCGACTCCGATCACGCATTTCCGTCCGGACGTGTCCGATGAGCTGAATCAAGCGGTGCTCCATTGCCTCGAGAAGCCGCTCGACTCCCGCTACTCCAGCGTGGCCGAGTTCGTCAGCGCGCTCGGTGGCTTTGGCCCGCCGGGAAGCATCGTTTCCGTCGAGCGCGTGCAGCGAGTGCTGGGGCACTCCGTCGTACGCAGCTCGGTATCCGGCGTGAGCTCGCCTGGCATGACGGGCGCGCGAACCGTCGCGTCCGGTCCGGTGCACGCTTCGTCTCCGGGTCTGGTCTCCTCCCCCAACCTGGAGGTGATAGCGGTTCCGACTCCTCCAAAGCCGAAGAGCCAGGGAGTCGAGGCGAGTTCCCAGGGGGGCAACACCATCGCCAACTGGGGACGCACCGGCGCCGGCTCGGAGCCGCCGAAGCGGGGGCCCTGGATGTGGATCGGTGGAGCGGGGGCTGCGGCGGTGATTGGTGTGGTCGCGCTCTGGGCCGTCGGCACCAGCACCAGCGCAGCAGCGCCCGAGCCGGCGAGCCACGGCGCTGCCGAGGTGGCGCCCGCCGCCGCCCTTGCTGAGCCCGGCGCGGCTTCGGACCCAGGCGCCGAGGCCAAGCCAGACGAGGCCAAGCCAGACGAGGCCAAGCCAGACGAGGCCAAGCCGGACGACGCCAAGCCAGACGAGCCGGACGAGGCCAAGGCGGCAAACGAGGCCAAGCCGGGCGACGACGTCAGCGGCGCGGAAGCGACGCCGAGCGCCAAGCCCGTCGCAAGGCCAGTGGTTCACTCGAAGCCGACGTCCAAGCCAACCGCGAAACCCAAGCCGACGTCGAAGCCGAACCCGACGCCGGGCATCACCGATTTCGGTGGCCGCAACTAAGCTGCGTCAGCGCGCTCTCCCGCGGCGAACGTTCGCTCGGATTGGTGTACGCTGAAGGCATGTTGGGAAGTCGTGACCGACGACGGCGAGGGCAGCCGATGGCCGCTTGCATCGTCGCCTTGGGGTTGAGCGCCGCGAGCGCCGCTTCGGCGCAGAGTGGTGGTGAGCAGAAGGCAGCCGCCGAGGCCCTGTTTCGCCAGGGAAAGCAGCTGATGATCGACGGCAAGTTCAGCGACGCTTGCCCCAAGCTCGAGCAGAGTAACCGCATCGACCCCGCCATCGGTACCTTGCTTTACCTCGCGGAATGCTACGAGAAGGAGGGCAAGACGGCGAGCGCCTGGGCCACCTTCAGCGAGGCGTCGAGCAAGGCGCAGGCCGAGGGCCAGGAGGAGCGCGCGGAGATGGGGCGCAGCCGAGCGCAGGCGCTGGAACCGAAGCTCTCGAGGCTGAGCTTGCAGGTTGGGCCAGAGGCGCGCGCCATCGAGGGCTACCAGGTGATGCGAGGCGGAAAGCGCGTTGACGCCTCGCTCTGGGGAGTGCCGGTACCCGTCGATCCTGGACAGTACGAGATCGCGATCAGTGCTCCTGGCTACCAGGACTACACGATGTCGGTGCGGGTCGAAGGCGAAGGCAAGACGGTCGAAGCTCGACTACCGGCGCTGATCCAGGCCGAGGTCAAGGCGGCGTCGACGCCTCCACCCGAGGCCTCCCCCACGCCGGTGGCGCCACCCGACACGAAGCCTGGGCCGGTGGTCGATCGGGGAAGCGACGATGGGTCGGGACAGCGCACCATCGGGATCATCGTCGGCGGGATCGGACTGGCGGGCATCGCCGTCGGGAGCGTGTTCGGGTTGCAGGCCATCTCGAAGAACGATGACGCCGAGAAGTTCTGTCCGCGAGGAACCGAATGTGACAGTCAAGAGGGCGTGGACCTGACCGACGACGCCAAGAGCGCGGCGACGGTCTCCAACATCGCGTTCGGCGTTGGTGCAGCCGCGCTGATCGGGGGGCTTGTGTTGTACCTCACGGCTCCGGAGAAGCAGCAGGCAGCGTTCACTCAGCGCAAGCGATTTCAGGTTGCGCCGCTGTTCGGTGGCGGCACCACCGGGCTCGGCTTCCAGGGGGCCTTCCAGTGAGCAGACGATTCGCTGGTGTCCGTCTGGCGTTCGCCGCGCTGCTTGCGTCCAGCGGCGCGACAGCGCTCGCTCTGGGTGGCTGTCAGAGCATCGCAGGGATCGAAGATCGCACCTTCGACCCCGATGGCGGGGGCAGCACCAGCAGCGCGCTCTGCAATACCTACTGCGATGACGTGATGGGTGCGTGCACTGGCTCCCTGGCTCAGTACGCATCCCTCGACACCTGCATGGCCACATGTGAGACGTTGCCTCCCGGAAATGACGGAGACACGACCGGGGACAGCGTCGAGTGCCGTGTGCGCCAGGCGCGTCTCGCGGCCTCGACCGGCGAACCCGCGGTCCACTGTCCCAACGCCGGGCCTGGCGGGAACGGGGCCTGCGGTACCAACTGCGAGTCCTATTGCTATCTCTTCGGCAAGGCCTGCCCCGACGACGCAGATCTGGTGCTCGACTGTGAGGCGAGCTGCCTTGGGTTGAAGGACCGCGGGACCCTCGACGTGGAGGCGGACCACGGCGGAGACACCCTGCAGTGCCGCCTCGTGCACACGTCTTCCGCGCTGGTCGACCCCGTGATCCACTGCAGCCACGCGCAGCTGGCGCCCATCGCGGGCGAGTGGTGTACGGAGCCCGTCGAGGCGACGCCAGACTGCGAGGACTACTGCCGCCTGGTGAACGTCGCGTGCACCGGGGACAACGCCGTCTACGACTCCGAGGCGGAGTGCAAGAAGGCGTGCGCCTCCTTCGATCCCGGGCAGACCACGGACACCACCGAGGACACCTTGGGCTGTCGCAAGTATCACTCCTACAACGCGATCGCGGCCCCGGAGATCCACTGTCCCCATGCCAGCGTCGGCGGTGACGGCCACTGTGGCGCCACCAATTGCCCCGGGTACTGCAAGCTACTCGAGGCGAGCTGCGCGACCGAGTTCGAGACATTTGGCAGTCAGGAAGCCTGCGAGGCCGCCTGCGCGAGCCTGGACGGCGCCGACAAGGACTCGGGCTTCAGCATTACGGTGCCGGACGGAAACACACTCCAGTGCCGTATCCGCCACCTGCTCCAGGCGACGGGCGACGCCACCGAGTGCGCGAGCGCGATCGGCGGCGGCAAGTGTCAGTAGCTGCGTCGCGTCGGTTGACGCCGGAGGGCGAGCCGCCCGCCCCCTGACGGGGGAGGGCGATCGGCTCGCCCTCAGGCTGCCACCCGACTGCTCCTCGCTGCTGTTTTCGAGGGGTCTTGAGAAGACCCCTCCCCCCGCGAAGCGGGGCCCCCTCCCCAAAGTATTTGAGGGCTGAATAGTTGCCGTGCGGTAACGAGATGGTTGACGCCTTGCGTTCGTCACGCTTCAGGAGCGGAAACCGCGCGCCCCCTCGGGTGAGGGCGCTCGGTTTCCTCCTTCAGGTGCCGGTCTGCTCCGCTTCAGACCGCGTCGAGGGCGCTGACCAAGCGATCCAAATCTTGCTTGGTGTGGCGCTCGGTGACCGCGATCAACAGGCAGTCCGCCTGACTCGAGTCGCTGCGTCCGAGGTTGTAGCCAGCGATGATGCCCTGAGCTTCCAGCTTCTCGCAGACCGCTCGAGCGTCCCCGCCGCGGACCCGCACGGCGAACTCGTTGAAGCAGGGCGCCGCCTCGTACGCCGCGCTGTAGCCGTTGAGCTCCAGGAGCTTGCCGCGCAGGTAGGCCGTCTTGGCCAGGCACGCCTCGGACACCTTCTGGAAGCCCACCTTGCCCAGCAGGGACGTGCGAATCGCCATCGCCAGGGCGATCAGACCCTGGTTCGTGCAGATGTTGCTCGTAGCCCTTTCCCGGCGGATATGTTGCTCGCGGGTCGCCAGGGTCAAGACGAAGCCTCGCTGGCCGTCGGTGTCGTTGGTCTCGCCGGCGATGCGCCCTGGCAGCTGCTGCAGGAACTTGCGGCCATCTCGACAGGCGAACAGG
This sequence comes from Myxococcales bacterium, assembly GCA_020430865.1. Next base: position 2,262 of record JAGQIY010000601.1, on the reverse strand, counting down.
CCGACGCCTGGACCGCCGAACTGCGGTGGGACGGCGAGCGCCTGGCCTTCGCCCACGGCGATGTCGGCACCCAGGGCGCCAGGTGACTCGGCGACACCCAGAGCGTAGGGTTCGCTCGTCGTGGTGATCAGGAGCGCGCCCTTCTCGTGCGCCTTCTCGGCGAGGGCTCGCAGGTCGCTCAGGGTGCCGTAGAAGCTCGGGTAGCCGACGATCACCGCGGCGGTGCTCTCGTCGATGGCCTGGTCGAGCGCGGCGAGATCGCAGCCACCGTCTTTTCCTACGGAAACGACCTTGAGGGAGGCCTCCTCACCGCGTCCGGACAGGTAGGTGCGCGTCACCTCGATGTAGTCCGGGTGCACGCAGCGGCTGGCGATCAGCTTGTCGCGGCCGGTGAGTCGCCGCGCCATCTGCGCGGCCTCGGCGGTGGCGCTCGCGCCGTCGTACATGCTGGCGTTCGCCAGCGGCAGGCCGAAGAGCTCGCTGACGATGGTCTGGAACTCCCAGATGGCCTGCAGCGTGCCCTGAGCGACCTCGGGCTGATAGGGCGTGTACGCCGTCAGGAACTCACTGCGCAGCAGGAGCTGGTCCACCGCTGGCGGGATGTGATGGTGGTACATCCCGGCCCCCAGGAAGGACAGCATCTCGGCGCCGGTGCTTTTCCGCGCGAGATCTTCGAGGTGAGCCATCAGCGCGGACTCCTCCAGCGCTGGTGGCACCTGCAGCAGACCCTCGAAACGAGCGTTCTCCGGGATTGTCCCGAACAGCTCGTCCAAGGAGTTCTTGCCGATCACCTGGAGCATCTCGGTGATCTCTTCGGGGGTCTGCGGCAGGTAACGCATATCAGTGATCCGATTCTTCGAGGTGCTTGCCGTATGTGGCGGGGTCCATCAAATCGCCACCCTCTGCGCCCTCGAGCTGGATCATCCAGCCCGCGCTCCAGCAGTCGTCGTTGATCAGCTCGGGCTTGTCCTCGAGCTCGCCATTGACCGCGACGACCTTGCCGCCCACCGGGGCGAACAGGTCGCTCAGCGTCTTCACGCTCTCGATGGTGCCGAACGCCGCGCCGGGCTCGATCACGTCACCTGGCTTCACGGTGATGTCCACCAGCGTGATGTCACCGAGCTGATCGACCGCGAAGGCGGTGATCCCAACCTTGCCGTCGTCCGAAAGCCACTCGTGGTCCTTCGTGTACTTGCGATCGTCTTTGACCTCGGTCGCACTCATCGTGATGGGTCTCCTTGTGCTGCGCAGCGCGCGCGGGTTCCGGGGTTAAGGGCCGTGTTAGCTTGGTCGAGCACGCTTGTAAAAGGGAGTCTTGACCACCACGGCGGGTACTTGACGACCGCGGCAGTCGACCACGAACTCGCTCCCGACTTCGCTCAGTGAGACGGGGACGTAGCCCATGCCGATGTTCTTCCCCAGGGTGGGGGAGGGCGCGCCGCTGGTGACCTCGCCGATCCGCTCGCCGTCCTTCGACAAGATGGGATAGCCGTGGCGCGCGATCCCGCGGCCCGTGCACTCGAAGCCCACGATCTTGCGCGTGAGTCCCTGCGCCTTGATGCGCTCGAGCGCGGCCTTGCCCACGAAGTCGTCGGCGTCGAGCTTCACGGTCCAGGCGAGGCCGGCCTCGAGGGGATTCGTCGTCTCGTCGATGTCGTTGCCGTACAGCGACAGACGCGCTTCGAGGCGCAGCGTGTCTCGAGCGCCCAGGCCGCAGGGCAGCACATCGAACGGCTTTCCGGCCTCGAGCAGCGCATCCCAGACGCTGACTGCGTCAGCGACGTCGCAGAAGATCTCGACGCCGTCCTCACCGGTGTAGCCGGTGCGCGCGATGGTGCACGCGGCGCCTGCCAGCGTGCCCGCCTGGAAGCGAAAGCTCTTGAGCGCCGAGGCGTCGAAGGAGAGCTTCGCCGCGGCCAGCACCTCCAGCGCCTTCGGACCTTGCAGCGCGATCAGGGCGGTTCGATCCGACTGATCTTCGAACCTCACCCCCGTGATCGAGGACGAGAAATGCTTCACGATCTTCTCGCGGTTCGACGCGTTGCAGACCACGAGGATACGGTCGGGCGCGTGGCGATACAGGATCAGGTCGTCGAGGATCGTGCCCTGGTCGTTACAGCAGCAGGTGTACATCGCCTGACCGTCGGCGACCCGGGCCAGATCGTTGGTCACGAGGCGGTTTGCCTGCTCGAGCGCGCCTTCCCCGCTGAGCAGCAGCTCGCCCATGTGTGAGACGTCGAACAACCCCGCGCGCTCCCGCAC
>JAGQIY010001523.1 GCA_020430865.1 Myxococcales bacterium | reverse complement strand
TGCGTCTAGTGTACCACTGCAGTGTGGCAGCGGACCAGCGCAGAATCCACAAAGCCCCGCCTAAGCGGGGCTTTGTGGTACAAAATTATTTCTCAGCCTTCTGCTCTTCAACGTCAGTTGCTGCAGGTGTGAGACCTTGCTCAGACTGTAGAGCTTCACGCTTAGCTGTAAGGCGAGCTTCGCGAGCCTTTTTCTTAGCCGCAAGATCAACAACCATACGACCCTTGTAGTGTCCGCACCCCTGACACATATGATGTGGGCGGTGCTTCTCGCCACAGTTTGCACAAGTCGCCAAAGTCGGCGCCTGGAGCGCATGATGTGAACGGCGGTTCGCGGTGTGTGACCGCGTGTGACGCATTCGAATTACCATAGTGGCGAAACTATAGCAGAAACACCAAAAAACGCAATAGAAAAGCCGATGTATCGCTACACCGGCTTGAAATTGTGGTCACCATTGACCAAAGAGCTAAAAAAGTCCGCCGTCCTCATCCTTTTTCTTCTTGCCGAAGAAAGGATGGTGCTCGCAGTCGAATGGGTCAGAGACCTCGGTCTGCGGCTTCGACAAACCTGATTGTGTCAGGCAATTAATAAACAGTGAGCCGCCCTGGCGGCTATACGCGCCATCGTCTTTGTGTTGCGTACACTCGTCGCACGCACCGAGCTCTTCCGGCTGCGCAAACAGTTCACCTCTTGCCTTTCCAAAAAACGGATTGACGTTGTCCTCTTCTCGATTAGGACGAGTACGCCGTTTCTTTTTTCCAAACATGAATCCCTCCCTTGGGTCATTTCATGCGTCCACACCCATTTGCGGACACCACATACTACAACGATTTTATATTTTTGCAATAGCTGACCCGATGGATCGGACACTTGCCGTATCTAGCGATCGCTTCGCGGTGTGCCTTGGTGCCGTAGCCCATATGCTGCTCGAAGCCATACTGGGTGTAGCGGCGCGCAATGCGCGTCATATATCTGTCACGAGTGACTTTGGCGATGATCGAAGCAAGACCAATGGCTGGCTCGGTCGCGTCGCCTTTGATGATGGTTTCTTGGGGGAATGGGGACGGCGCGCGAAGCGCGCCGTCCAATTTAATAAAACACTCCAACGGCTCAAGCTCCAAGCGCTTGAGGCAACGCGCCATCGCCAGACGGATCGTGTACGAAATGCCTTTTTCATCAATCACAGAAGAACCGACCATCGACACGGCAAAGTTAAGCTTCCGGTGATGACGTAGGTCTTGCGCACACCGGAAAAGCACTTCGCGCCGCTCCGGCTTGATCTGCTTACTATCCCCCACCCCTTCAATCTGCCTCCAGTCAAACCCTTCCGGCACAACCACCACCCCTACACTCACTGGCCCTGCTAAGGGACCCCTGCCGGCCTCATCGATACCCACTAGAAATTTGGACATAAGCAAGAAATACTAAAAGCGGCCCTCTCCTTACAGGAGCTGTACACCTTGTCAATATTTTCTTCCAGGTATTCAGAAAATACCAGGCAAGGTCTTGCGAAAGCCTCCCAGGCTTTCTCACCTGCCTCATCCAATCCCACCAGCCACTTCGATTTCATGTGGGTAGTATAGCAAATTTGACTTTATATGAAAATTAATGTATTATAAAATAAGTTTTTGCACCCTTCCCAGGAGAAGTTCAATGGCACAGACTCTAATTGAGCTACTAAACGAAACTGGCCTTGAAGTCGAATCTGTAGACCAACTAGCAGTTATGGTTGCGCGTGGATTATCGGTAACCCTGATAATGAACCACGAAGACTACCCGAGTGTAGCCGTGATGAAGGTGGACATGACATTTGACGATGGTGATGGTGAATTCGGACCTTACCTACGCCTCAAAAGTGGTACTATACCCGAACTGTCAACAAATCCGGCAGTGAGATGTCTAAAGGTCGGCTGTTTCGGCAAAAACCAATCTGAACCGAAACCAAGGTGGTACATTTATGATGTAGACGACAGACTTCAAGTAGGTAACAAAAGGTTAATTTATAACCTCGAAGTAACCTGGCACCAGACCTAACCAACCGTCCAACAGAAAACCGTTCTGCTGGACGGTTTTTCTGTTGAGAAATATCCCCCAGACAGCATTGCAAGAATATCGTTTTAAAGAAGTGACACGGTCCAGCTGACTGACCGGGAACGAAAGCCCAGCGGCGTGGTTGTCTAGCGAAGCATCCCGCAGACTGACTTGGTTTTCAGGGAGGACGCTCAGTCCGACCATGAAAAC
>JAGQIY010000600.1 GCA_020430865.1 Myxococcales bacterium | reverse complement strand
GCCGGTCCCCGCAGTGCCGCCGGTGCCGGTCCCCGCAGTGCCGCCAGAACCGCCGCTCCCCGACGTTCCGCCGTTGCTCGTGCCCGCCGACCCGCCGTCGCCGCCAGACCCACCGTTGCCCGCGGTGCCGCCGTTGCTCGTGCCCGCGGAGCCGCCGTCTCCCGAGCTTCCGCCGCTACCATCGGAACTCTCGTCGTCGCTACAGCCGCCGAGCGTCAGCAAGGCAAACGAAGCGCACCAAACCCAGTGAAGTGTTCGCATGCCTGCATGGTCGCGCTTCGGCGCGCGACCGTCCACGTTTCGCCATGGTTATTTACCGAGTTTAACCGCTGAGCCCGGGATCGGACTCGCTGACGGGAGCGCGCGCTTGCGTCGCCTCACTCGCGGGGCGCCTCGAGGTCTGCGTCCTTCGCGTCCGGTCCGAGCAACGTGCCGCACATCGTCTTGCACAGCGTATCCGAGGGCTTGCAGCTGCACTTGCCCTGCGCCTTGAGCTCGAGCTTCTGCTTCATCTCGTCCGTCGTGAAGCGCGCGAGTCGCTCGACGCGATCGAACTTCCAGCCATCGCGGATCTGATGTGGCGTCCGCGGGTCGTTGGCCTTGCCGTCGGGCGCGGCGCAGCACCGGAAGCCCAGGTAGTAGTAATAGAAGCCTTCGTCGTGGGTGTAGATCTTGGGACGACACTGGTTGCGCACACCCTTGTACCAGGGCCCGCCGGTGTTGACGCTGCTGTACTTGTCCTTCCAGCCGCCGTTGTGCTCGTTGGACACGACCTCGTCGTTGTTCGCCGGGAGGTCGGCCACCCCGTAGTCGCTGATGCACTCGGGTTGAGAGCCCGACGGGACGCCCTTCCAGAGCCGCGCCAGCTCCTTCGGGTCGCGCTTGGCGACCTTGCTCATGTCAGGGCCGTCCCACTTGTGGTCACCGTTGCACTTCGTGGGGTCTCGCTTGTAACCGTAGGGAAACGGCTTCATCTCCGGGCCCTCGCAGGCCATCGTCCACTCGCTCTCGGTGCACATGCGCTTGCCCATGGCCGCACACTTCACCTGAGCCTGATAGAAGTTGTTCATGACCTCCGGACGCTCGCCCTTGACGTTGGGCCAGGAGTACATGTCGATGCAGAAGCGCTTCTTGATCTTCTGACCGACGCAGGTGGTCTTCGGCTCGAACTCTTCGCAGACCTTCTTCTTGTTCGACTTGTCGAACCAGCTCTTCAGGCACTTTTGCTCGACGTCGGTGCAGTAGTCCCCTTCGACCAGCACCATGCCATCGGCGCAGTGCTCGGGGCCCGCGGCGGCGCTCGCGTCGCCTGCGCCGGCGTCCTCCACGGGCTGAATGGTCGAGGCGTCGAACGCGCCGCTGTCCGTTTCCGTGCCCGCGTCCGGCGTCGGCTCCGCCGTCTCGACGGGGGCTGCGCTCTGCGCGCTCGGCGGCGCCATCGGCTCGGGCGTGGCTCCACTACACGCTATGCCCGTGGCCAGGGGCAGCGCCAACATCAACCCTGCAATCACTCGTCGCATGGCGAGGGGCGTAGACGATCGGCCGCCGCTTGCCAAGGGGAGGTACAGGCAGGGTCGGGCCGCTTCCGTGTTCAAGCGCGATCGAGAGGCGGCTCGAGCCCGGCCTCCCGACGGTAGCCGTGGCACTGCTTGCTGCCCTTCTCGAAGGTCCGACAGGTAGTCCCGCGCTCGGCGTAGATCGAGCACGCGTGGGGGCTCTCGGGCGTCCCAAGGTAGACGCAGGCTCCGTCCGCTCTGGACGGAAACGCCTGCTGGCTGAAGTGCCCCTCGACCAAGCCGTCGATCAGGTCCTGGCGCCCGGTGTGCTTCCAGCGCACCAGGTCTTCCGGCGGAACCAGGATGTGCCCGGGCCCCGCCATGCGACAGCACGCAGAGCACTCGAGGCAGTCGAGCTCGCTGTCGTCGATCTCATCGCTCACTCACGACCTCGTAGCACATAGAAGAAGTCTCGTGGCTCCGCCTTGGCTACGTAGCCCGTCTTGCGGTGCTTCATCTTGGGCAGCAGCGTTTCCGTGACCTGGAGCTGTCCGTCCTTCGCTCCGAACCAGAAGAAGCGGGTGTACGACCAGTTGATGTCGAGCTGCGCGGCGTTGGGTACACCCAGCACTTCCATCGCCTTGGCCATCAGCTCCGGGGTCTGTTCCTCACCGACCGCGTAGTAGAGCGTGCCTCCGTCGGCGCTCACCCCGACCGCGGAGCGACGGATCTCCAGCTTCCCTTCTGCGCTCATCCCGTACTTGCGGCGCTGGCCGTTCCTCACGTTGGGGTTCACCTCGCCCTTCTCGAGCAGGCACCAGGGGCCCTGCCGCCAGGCACGGAAACGCGCCTTGTCGCCGCTGATCTCGGACCAGGTGCCGATCCGCACGTGGCCGTCGTCGAGGAGCGCGACCGTGCAGAGCTCGTCCCTCGCCGGCAACAGATCGACGTCTCCGACTCCCATGCCATGTCCGCCGTGCTTGGTCATGAAGCCGCCGTTGAAGACCGCGGCCAGCCGCGGTTGAACCGCCTGCGGGACGAGCCCGGTGCGTTGATCCTCGGGCAGCGCCTTGGTGTCTGGCTCCCGGGTCCCCGGGACCAGGTTTATTTCCGTGCGGCTCAAATCGATGGCCACCACGTTGACGTACGCGAAGCGCTTGAACGGATGCGGCCTCAGGCTGGTTCGAAACATGATGGGCTTGCCGGCCACTTCCCCGGCTTCGCCCACCGGCTCCCAGTGGCCGTCTCCTGGCTGTCCGCTGCGCTCGAAAGGTGGCTCGAAATCCCCGGGCGGAAACTGGCTGCCCGCGAATGGATCCGGTGCTGGCGGTGGCTTGGTCTCGGCGGGCGCTGGCGGGGGTTCAGGGGGTGAGTCGCGCTGCTTGGGCTCCGCAGGTGCCGGCGGAGCAGTGTTCATCGAAGAGGCGATGGGCGCCGATCCTGGTTCGGAGTGACTCGCGGCTGCACAGCCCGCGCACAGCGCGAGCAAGGAAAGAACTGAGGCGCGCTTCATGGGCTGGGCAGCATACTCGAGGAATCGTCGAGTCAAAGCGCAGCCCCCGTGCTAAATCCGTGATCCGTGGGAGGATCGGCGCTGGTGCAGCGATTGGGGCTCAGGCCGCTGCGCCGTCAGCGCGCCCACGAGACGACCGTGAACGGTCACGCGGAGCCTGCGTTCGTCGGAGTGCGCGACGCGCTGTGGCGGCAACTCGAGCGCACCGGAGGCGGCGCCGCCGTGAGCGTCTACCATCAGGGTGAGTGCGTGGTGGATGTGTGGGGCGGCGTGCGGGACGAGACCGGACGCCCCTGGGAGCGCGACACGCTCAGCGTGTCCTTCTCGACCACCAAGGGCGTCGCCTCGACGGCGCTGCACATGCTCGTGGATCGTGGCCTGGTGGACTACGATGCGCCGGTAGCGCGCTACTGGCCGGAGTTCGCCCAGGCCGGCAAGGCTGCAATTACCGTGCGGCAACTGATGAGTCACCAGGCCGGACTGTACGGTCTCAGTGAGCTGGCCGATCACGCCGAGGACCTGCTCGACTGGGAGCTGATGGTGTCGCGTCTGGCGAAGGCGGCGCCTGCCCATCGTCCGGGGAGCCACAGCGCGTACCACGCGCTGACCTATGGTTTCCTGGTGGGGGAGATCGTGCGCCGGGTGTCGGGCCAACCGCTGTCGGAGTTCATTCGCACGGAGATCGCAGAGCCGTTGCAGCTGGACGGGCTCTACATCGGCGCCCCGGAAGCAGCGCTGGAGCGCGCGGCGCGGCTCATGCGGTTGCCCGGCGGGGAGCGCGCTGCGATCAGCCAGCAGCTGCCTGCGGAGGTGCGTCGACGTCGGCGTGCCCAGCGCGCCAAGCGCCGTGAACGCGCGGCGTGGCTGTTGGAGCGCGGACTGCGCGCGCTGGGGGTGCCGGCGTACCTGACTCAAGCGCGCCGGGCGTTCATTACCCCGGGGATCGGGCGGCTCGATTTCAGCGATCCGCGAGTCCTGCGCGCGAGTATCCCGGCGGCGAATGGCCTCTTCACCGCGCGGTCCCTGGCCAAGCTGTACGCGGCGCTCGCGGGGGGCGGGACGCTCGACGGAGTGCGGTTGCTGTCGCCGGAGACCTTGAGACGCGCCACCCAGGTGCAGACGTCGGGGTCCGATCGCGTGGTGCTGTTTCCGATGCGCTGGCGTCTTGGCTATCACCTGGTGGGGACCTCCCAAGGCGTTCCGAAGCAGGCATTCGGACACTTTGGCTTTGGCGGCTCGGGCGCCTGGGCGGATCCGGCGCGCAACCTGAGCTTCGCGATGGTGCTGAACAGCGGCGTCGGCACGCCGTTCGGTGACCTGCGCACGTTCTGGCTGAGCGGCGAGGCCTTGCGCGGCGCCGATCGCGTGTATCGTGATCAGCGCCGTCGCTGATGCTCTCGTCTCCGTTCGTCGTTCCTCACCCCCAGACCCGCGCGCAGGGTCTGCCGAAGCCCATGCGCCAGCCGCGCGCGGCGCGAGGGACGGTGCTCGCGGTGGCGCTGCTCGTGGGCTGTTCTGGCAAGCCGCCTCAGGGGCCGAGGGACTTCGCGCTGAGCGTGCGGCTGCCCGAACTCGATATTTCCTCAGGGCAAATACAGGGCGACTGCGTGGTCGAGACCCAGGCGCCACACCGCGCCTGGGGGGGGACGGCTCCGCTGAGCTTGCGGGCTGCTGGTCCGCCATTCGCCGAGGTGTCTCGAGCGCCGGCGCGGCTCCACGTGCGCGACGATGGAGTGGCGACGCTGCTCGTCGACGACGGACTGCTCAGCTTGCGGGGCTACACGCAGCTGAGCCAGGTGCGGCTGTTTCCCAAGGGGCCGGTCTACGACGGCGCCGTGTATCTCGCGCCCCCGGCCAGCCTGGAGCCCGTGCGTCGCACCGCGAACATGCTCGATCTCCGGCATCGCATCCGCGGACCGCTGCGCCTGCCAGGGGACGCTCCCCAGGCGCTGCAGTTGAGCTGTTCTCAGCTCAGCCTCAGCCAAGGCGACTTCGATCCAAAGATTTCCGCAAAGCTAATCAGTCGGGTCGGCTATGCCTATGCTCGGTCGGGGCAGCAGCTCGACTTCTGGCCGACCCCCGACGCGGGGAGCGGGATGAGGCTCCAGGTCTTCCTGCCCGAGGCTGAGTGGATCGAACTCACGGTGCACGAGCACGCGGGGAGCGGAGCCACTGAGCGGTGGCGCGTGAGCTATCAGCAAGGAACCGAGCTGGTGGTCGGGTGGGTGCCGCGCAGCGAGCTGGAGACGGCGCCTCAGCGGCTCGGTGTCGTCTCGTATGCCGCCGGGGTGCGCTTCCTGGTGCCGGAGAACGCTGGTAGGCAGAGCTGCAAGCGGGAGCTCGCCGTGGGGGTGATGAGCCGGGGCGCGGCGACTCGAATCGGTACGCTGCGCGCGGGAGCAACCTGGGATTTCGCCGAGCCCGACGACGCCGAGCGGCTCCAGCAAGAGCCCGAGGAGCGCCGCCTCGTACCCATCAGACTGCCCTTCGCGGTCTGGTTGAAGCTCGAGCCGGAGCACTCGCTCGTCGTGCGGGCGAGCGAGCTGCGACGCTGCGACGAAGCGCCCGACTGAACGCGGACGCCTCGATGGCCGTGGGGGCTACTGGATGCTGCAGTAGTCCGGGAAGACGCTGGGCAGCGAGTCGGAATAGGCGGGCGCCGAGCCCAGCTTATGATCCGTGAGGAAACGCATCGCCCAGGGGAGATACGACGCCTCGATGTGGTGCCCCTGGTTGTGGTTGCAGAGCACCACGAAATGGCCTTCCGTCTTCAGCTCGCTGACCATGTCGTTGGCGAGCTTCTCGAAGTCCTGCTGGAACGCCATGTCCGTCGGTCCTCCGTAGCTGGCGAGCACCGGCGGCTGGTTGTCGGTCTTGACGTAGGGCAGGGAGATACCGCCCGAGAAGGGCGCCGCGGCGGCGATCACGTCCGAGCGGGTGGCGATCAGCGTGCCGGTCATCAGACCTCCGTTGCTCATGCCGGTGACGTAGATGCGCTGGTCGTCGACGCTGAACGACTCGCTGATGCATTTCAACATGTCGTCGAAGAGCGCGACGTCGACGTTCTGTGGTGCGGCGGTGGCGATGTTCCAGGCGGCTCCGTTTCCGGACTCGAGGCCCTTGGGCGCGGCCAGGATCACATCGTCCTCGTCGGCGCGAGCGCGGAAGCCGACCCCGTCCAGCATGTCCGTCGGCTTGCCGCCGAAGCCGTGGTAGACGAAGACGAGGGGATAGCTCTTCCCCGCGTCGTAGGTCGAGGGTAACACGAGCTCGAATTCCCTGGGTTCGTCGCCGCTCGGAAAGCCGGTGTTGTTGCCCTCGCTGACGGTCGGGCACTGGTCGATGCGCGGGATCTCTGCCGCGGCGCCGTCGCATGAGGTGGGCGCTTCCGCGTCCGCCGAGTAGGTGACGGCGCCGAAGGTGCTGCCCGCGAGATCCAGATCGAAGGTCACGATCTTGCCGGTGATGTCGCCGCAGAAGGCATCGTTGCCCTGGAGCTTGCCGTTGACCACCAGCTCCACGTCCACGTCGCTCTTCGTCGGCGTGTAGGCGCCGGGCATGGTGAACCCGCCGAAGTCGATGCTGAAGGTGCCGTCCTCGGCGGGCACGACGCCATCTGCCTGCGCCAGCAGGTCGCTCACGGTTCCATCGTTCGCGATCGCCCGAAGCTCCACGTGCGCGTCACTGATATCCACACGGTAAGGCAGCACCAGGCCCGAGAGCGGCGCCAGGGACACACCCATCAGGAACTGGCCCTGGGGCAGGCCGTCTTCGGTCTGCGCTCGTTCCGTGGTGTCGTCACTGGAACAGCCGGGCAGCGCGCCCGAGACGGGCAGCAGCAGCGCCAGCCCCAGCGCGAAGCTGGCTCCGAAACGCCGTATGCGGCGCTCACGCGTTGAAGTTTCGCGGTGTTCGAGCGTGGACCAAGACATGTACCGAGCCTCCCGCATCCGTTCTGCGGCAGAAGTGTCACAAACACCAGCGTGTTGCGCCGCGGATACGGGCGGTTTGCCAAGCGTGCCGCGATGCGCAACGCTACGCGCGGTGAGCTGGCGCAGGTGTTTGGCGGT
>JAGQIY010000599.1 GCA_020430865.1 Myxococcales bacterium | reverse complement strand
TTGCGCGCGAGCTTGGAGATCGCGTACTCGACGGCGCGCTCCCACTCGGCGCGCGCGTGGTCGCGGGCGGCTTTGGCCTCGGCGATGCCCTGCCGGTTTCGATTCAGTAGAGGGATCGGTAGCGAGAATCCGAGTCCGACGCGGTCAAGCCCCTCCTCGTTCTCGAAAAGCGGCCCGATCGTGAGGTCGGGGTACTGCTTCCGCACCTCCAGGCGCAGGCGCTGTTCGGCTCCCTCGTAGCGCGCACCGGCTATCAGGACTTGGGGCGAAGACCCCAAATCTCCAGATGGCTGAGGAGTGATCGCGGAGTCGGTCGCGACGAACGTCACGTCCGCTTCCGGAAGCAGCCCCAGAAGCGAGTGAAGCTCAATCCGCGCCTGCTGGCGACTGGCGGAGAGTCGATCGACGTCCATTGCCAGCCGCGCCTCGGCGAGCCGAAACGCGACCGCCTCCGCCGTGATCAGTTCTCCGAGCGCCTCGCGTTGATTGGTGATCGCAACCAACTCGGTGACGCGCTCGTGTAGGTCCCGGCTGACGGCGAGTAGCTCGCTCGCCTCCTTCCAGTCGATCCATGCTGTCCGCAACGAGAGTAGCGCTGTTTGTTCCGCGCTCCAGGCCTCGATCAGCGCGACGCGCGCTTCGGCAGCAGCAGCATCGCGCGCGATGGAAAGCCTCCCTGATATTGGAATGGTGAACGACAGCGACGCGCCGTAAATCCACGGCTCGTCCACGCTGTCGAGAATGCGGAGAGCGTCGAATCCGACCTCGGGGTCGTCCCACAGTCCAGCAAACTGGGCGGCCGCTTCGGGCACGCCCGCTGCCGCGCGCGCCGCGCGGAGATCAGGGTTCAGGTAGAGGGCGAGCAGCTCGGCTTCGGCGAGTGAAAGGCCGTTGCCCGGCTGATAATCGGCGTCGTTGACGGCGTCAACGATGCCTGATCTTTCGGGGGTGCGCTGTCCCAGCGCGTGTCGATACTCCTCGAGCAGGAGGGGCTGACGGGAATAGCCTGCGCAGCCCACCGACAGGGCCAGCGCGATCAGCAGTCCAACTTGGGGGAACACACGCGCTCGCGTGCCTCCCCAGTATGGGGAATCCATGATGAATCCTCGCAATAGAATGACGGCGATCCAGACGTGATGTTGGTACGTCGAGATCGGCGGACCGGAGAACCAATCTCCGGCGGAAGTCACTCAGGCGAGGAAACGTGGGGGGCGAAAGATGCCGAGACTAGCGGCGCTTGAAATCGGATTCTCGTACTCGAGAAGCGATTCATCGCGTGCCTCATCGGGCTGAATCCGAAACATCGGAGCATCAGCCACCACATGCTGATGGCGGCAGGCACACGGGCAGACCAGCACCAGCTCGTGCTCGGTCTCTCCCGAGTCCTCGGGGTGCTCGGAGCAGGTCGAGTGCAGCGCACCGGTGGCGACGAGCATCAACAGCCCCGCGCACATCGCCGCAGCGGTGCGGGCCAATGGTCCGATGGCGTAGCGGGTCGGCATCCGGTGCTGATCACCTCGATTCTTTGGACTCACCTCAAG
>JAGQIY010000598.1 GCA_020430865.1 Myxococcales bacterium | reverse complement strand
GATCGCGTGAGTCCGCGGTGATCGGAGATTCGCTCATTTGAGTGGAGGTGGGAGAAGTGAGCGCTCTGCACGGGACATCCGGCAGGCGTCACCCGATCCTCCGCTCAGCGCGGACCAAGAGAAGTTTCCAACTGAGTCGAATACTGAGCTCAGGCGTTCAGTTTTCGGCTCAGACGGAACTCAGTGATGTCGTCTGTGAATCCCCGCGCGTTGTTCACGCCCAGCACTCGAACGGCATCCTCCACACTTCCTACGCTGTACTCCGCGCGCAGCTCGGTAGCCCTGCTCAGTCCCTTGCTGGTTAGGAAGCTGCCGACCCGCGGCCTGGTGTCGAGCATCTTCAGCCGCTTCAACGCCTCTCCTGCCGAACGAAAGCGTGCCTTGCCGCCCGAGATGTTCCGCCAAAGGAAGGTAAGAGAGGACGCCGTTGCGCGTTCGTGGGCTCCGATCAAGTCCAGGGCAATCAACACCATCTCCCGAACGTCCGTGACGTGGCTTGGCCGAGGCTGGACAGGGCCGAGCTGCGCCGGCATTGAGACCTGCGACTCTGCCCGGAGAGCTAACGCCCGCCTCAGCGACTCTGCGACGCCACAGATGAGGTCGCTGAGTCGGCGACCAGCAAGCCCTCTCGGGTGATGCTCCTTTGCCAGCGAACAGATGTACTCACGACTCTCGTAGCCCGGTCTGCTGATACACGGGATCTCCCTCCCCAGTCCCATAGAGGTACAGGAAACGTCGTACACGCGCGCCACCAGGAGCACAACGGCGACTTGCATTGACAGCTCGAGCAATCTTGGCTTTCCAGCGCTCGCCATGTAGCCGGAGAGAAGTCCGACGAAGTAGTGATCAGCTCGAGGAAGGTGTTGCTCGTAGCCAGCGAGGTCCACGAACGCTCGGGCTTCCGCCAGTTCCTGAGAAGCGGCGGCGCAGCCCTCTACAGTTCCTGGCCTCGGCGAGCTGACTGTGTCCAGGTAGACCTGCTTCGCGGTCACCCGAGAGAGATCCCCTCTTGCCCGCTGCCTGTGCTGCATCATCTCGACGAACTGAAACCAGTCGAACCTACGCCTCGCGCTGATCGGCGCCTCGGTACCCGGTTCCAGCACGTAGCCCCTCGCATGCTCGAGCGCGTGTAGTCGCTGCTTCACCGTGTCCGGCCACGCGACCCTGAATCGTTCCACTGACGACTCGAACTCAGACCAGAGTGTTCTTCCGGCCCTCTGCGCAAGGTCGGGATGCGCGCGGACAATGGCCGTGAGGACTGAGAGCGCCTGTTCGTCTTGAATAGCCTGCGAGAGAGTCACCTTCCATCTCCTGGTTGAGCGTTGAAGCTACGGGGGATGGAGGCAGCTTAGCTCCCCTAAGTTGTCCGCTCGGAGCGGAAGTACAAAGCAGAATCTGAATTCCTGAAGCGAGCCAAGCGCAACTTCAGACAACTGAGTAACGGATTACACGTCCGGTATTCGCGGGCGTTGGAAACTGCCTCGCGGATCAACGGCCACGCCACAGCTCAACCCATCCCGACCCTCGACCGCCTCGGCGGCCGGCTCATCGCCGCGAGCATCCGCTGCTCTACAGCGACAGCGATCTCCTCGGTTCCCTCAAGGCGGACGAAGTCGAGGAACTGGCCGAGGATCTGCGCCAAGTCGTCAGCCGCGATCGCGTGCTTGCGCGTGAGCTTCAGATCCCACGCCTTCTCGGCTCGCCTTGAGAGACGCTCAGCAGCTCGAGACAGCTCGCCGAAGGCGTCCTCCTCGCTTCCGCCATCCCGGATCAGACGGCCGAGCTCGGCCATAGCGTCCTGAGCCCTCGACGCTTCGCCCTCTCGAAGCAGCGTTGTCATCTCCTCGTAGAGCTGTTGCAGCCGCCGCCTGAACGCAGGGGTATCGTGTTCCTCGATCCGCCTCGCAGCGCGCTCGACAACCATGTCGAGGATGGCGAGTGTTCGAGACAGGTCGAGCAGCTCGGGGTCTTCCTTTGCCGCCATGTAGGACTCGCCGAACCGACCGAGGGACTTCGCCCAGCGGCCGGTGGTCGGGGGCCGACCTCCCAGCCCACCGTGGTTCCGGCACCGACCGTTCGGACTGAGGTGCTGGAAGTTGCCGCAGAGGCTCCCGGGCTTCGAGCGCACCTTGGCCCCGCAGACCTGGCGACCGTCCGACAGTCGATAGGCAAACCTGCGGCCACCGACGTCCCTGAACTCGAGCTCGGATTCGGATAGTGCCATGGACTTTACCTCTCAGTCCCCAGCGCCGCGCCGCGACAGCACCTCGCCGAAGGACTTGCCGCTCTTGTCCAGCGTCGCCGCGTTCCCTGTCCGGTTCTGCCACCGCTGAACGATGACGTCGACGTACTCGGGCGAGAGCTCCATCCCGAAGCACCGTCGGCCGAGTGCTTCTGCCGCGATCAGCGTCGTGCCCGATCCGAGGAAGGGGTCGTAGACGTCCGGCGCGTCGTGGTTCCGCATCGGACGGGCCATGCACTCCAGGGGCTTCTGCGTGCCGTGGTGAGTCTTGTCCCTGTCGTCGGTGACCTGGATGTTCCAGACGGTCGACTGCGTTCGGTCCCCCACCCAGTGGGCCTTCGAGCCGTGACGAACGCAGTACCAAGCCGGCTCGTGCTGCCAGTGGTAGGCGCCGCGGCTGAGGGCGAAGCGGGACTTGGCCCAGATGATCTGGGCGCGGATCTCGAGGTCCGCCGAGTCCAGGCTGGTGCCAACTCGCCCGGCGTACTTGCCGGCGTGCCAGACGTAGGCGACGTCGCCGGGGAAGAGCTTCCAGGCTTCGGTCCAGTCCACTCGGTCGTCGTTCTGCACCTTGCCCGTGCGCTCGGTCTTCGAGACGCCCGCCTCGTTCCGCCAGCTCGGGTCGTACTCCACTCCGTAGGGAGGGTCGGTGACCATGAGGAGCGGCTTCGCGCTGCCGAGCAGCTTGCGCACGGCCTTGGAGTCGGTGGAGTCGCCGCACAGCACCCGGTGCGAGCCTAGGTGCCACAGGTCCCCGAGGCGCGAGACCGGACTGGACGGGGGCTCGGGCACCTCGTCCTCCTCGAGGTCGCCTTCGCCGGCGAGCTTCTTGAGCCCCGCGAGCATCGCGTCCACCTCGCCGTCGTCGAAGCCTGTGCCCTCCAGGGCCCCCGCCTCACGCAGCGACTGGGAGAGCCGTGCCAAGACCTCGTCGTCCCAGCCGGCCAGCTCTGCAGTACGGTTCAGGGCAATGCCGAGAGCGGTCGCCTGCAGGTCGTCGACGTCGAGCTCGACCACGTCGCAGTGCTCCCAGCCCAAGGAGCGCATGGCTTCGAGCCGGCCGTTGCCGCCGATCACGAGCCCCGACGCTCTGCGAACGACGAGCGGCTCCGCCTGGCCGAAGCGAGAGAGGCTCGCGCGGATCGCCTCGAGGTTCTTGGCGTCGTGGGTGCGGGCGTTGGCCGGGTCCTGGTGGAGGGACTCGAGCGCGACGCGACGGATGGTCAGGCCGTGGGGGGGAGTGGCTGTGTCCAAGCTGGTCTCCAGCGAGCGGCACGGAGCCGCGCTGTGGCCGCTTGGAGGGAGGG
>JAGQIY010000597.1 GCA_020430865.1 Myxococcales bacterium | reverse complement strand
GAAGAGGATCGCGTGGCCCTCGCCGGCCTGACGCCGTCGATGGACTCCGTGCGAACGCTTCACGGCCATCTTCTCGCGCGGCTTCAGGATCCGCGGCTCCCCAGAACGCTCGCGCAGCTCCTGCGGTCGATGCTGGCGTGGGACCCGCGTGACCGGCCGAGCATCTTCGAAGTCCTCAGGGAGCTGACCCAGGACTACGGGCGCCTCGTTGCGAGCATGGCAGAGCCGGATGAGGCACGGAACTTCTACGTCGGCTTCATGCCCGAGGAGAGCAAGAAGACGATCTACCGCTGGGGATGGATCGACCAGGACCCCACTCAGGACGAGGGACGCGAGCAGCTGCGGGCGTTCCTGGACAGCGAGCTCCGCGGCGCGGAGATCCTCTACTGCCCGGAGGGCTTCAGCGGCTACCAGCGCGCGAGGGATGACCGAGAGTTGCGCGCCTTCCAAGCCGCCAAGTACGTGCTCGCTGGTAAGCAGGCGTACTGGTTCTGCGACATCTACCGCGAGCCTGGCCCCGCGTACAACCGCAAGGAAAGCCTCGTCGAGCAGCTGCTGCTGATCAAGTACGTCCGTCACCATCAGCGAGCATGGCGGCTCGGCGAGATCCCGCTGCGCCGCCGAATCCCCGGCGAACTTCGCTTCCTGCCCGTGTGGGCTCGTCGCGCTCTCGATCTCACCGAGGCGCGCGGCGAAGGTGCCGTATGGCGCCCCGTTCTTCGGTCGGTCGAGTGCGAGCGGACCACTCCGGCCTGGATGACCGTCATGGACGACGCTCTGTCGTTCCTGCTGGCGTTCCAGAGCGCCGAGATCGAGGCTCGTGCGTTCCCCTACGAGGTCCTGCAGCAGTCCGGGGCGATGGTAGACCTTCGTGTCGACCAGAACCGCGATCGCAAGCGGCAGTACGAGGACGGCCTTCGGACGCTCTACTACCGCGAGATGCGAACCCCGATGGGGCGGTTGTTCGAGGGGCTCGACAGCGAGCGGACCGCCCCTCTCACTATCTACGCCGACGTCAATGGAAGGCCCGACTATCGGACGGGCGTCGTCGCCAAGGTCCTCCTCAACCGCCGGCTCGACGACGACACGGTGCAGGTGCGTCTGACGAACTCGGTGCGGGGACTCCCGGAAGCCGGGTGGATACGGCCAGACGAGGATCGCGGGAGCTACTCGCAGCTGCAACGTCAGGAAGAAGCGGTCCAGGAGCTGCTTCAGACGCGAGCTCTCCTCCACCAGTTGCACGGCCCCACCGCCGTCAAGGGCATCCGCACGCGCTGGCGGGGGGTCGGAGACGATCTCAAGGGCCGCAGTCCTGACATCGTGAAGGACATGCTGAGCTGCGAGCCGTTCTACGCCCTTCACGGGCCGCCCGGTACCGGCAAGACGACCGTCGCTTCCGTCGCTGTGGCAGCTCACCTCCGAGCCGACCGGAGCCAGCGCGTCCTGGTGAGCAGCCAGTCGCACTACGCGCTCGATAACCTGGCGATGCGAATCCTGGCCCGATGCCGGGCAGACAACATGGACATCGTGGCGGTGCGCATCGCTTCGGATCACGCGGTGGCCGAGAAGAAGGTCCATCGGCGGCTGGAGGCGCTCCGGCCCGAGAGGCTGGCAAGCGCGGCGGTCGACGGGATTCGGCGCGCGTGCCGCCACGCGCTCGATGACGGACAGCTTCCGGACGGGCGCAGCCTCGACGCCGCGACCAAGAAGCTGATCGCAGAGTGGATGGAGCAGGCGCCGCGCGTCGAGCTGGAGGTCCAAGACCGCATCCGCAGGGGAGCGAACCTCGTGTTCGCCACCACAGGAGGATGTACGGAGCGCAACGTGGCCACAGGCGGGACGGCGGGGCTCTACGACTGGGTGGTGGTGGAGGAAGCCGCGCGTGCCTGGCCGACCGAACTCGCGCTCCCGCTGGTGCGCGGACTTCGGTGGACCCTCATTGGCGACCACTTCCAGTTGCCAGCTTTCGACGAGCTCTCCGTCCACCGCTTCCTGGACCTCTGCGGCCAGACCGACGACGAGGAACTCCAGCTCCACGGCTCGCGCACGAAGGACTACCTCGAGGTCTTCCGCGTCTTCGCGAGCCTCTTCGACAACCGAGCCCAGCGCCTGGAGGAGCGACCGAAGACGTCCCGGCTCGTCGAGCCCTTGGACGAGCTCGATCTCCAGTTCCGCATGCATCCGGACATCTGCCGGATCGTGTCCCGGGCTTTCTATCGAGAGCGCATCGACCCGGAGAACGGAGAGCTCACGTCGTACGCCGACGGTTGGCTGCGCACCGACACCGAGAAGACGTCGACGCCCCATGCGTTCGCACAACCCGGGGTCCTGAAGGGCCGCGCCCTGATCTGGATCGACACCGACGGAGTCGAGGACACGAACGACCAGCGCGCATGGAGCAACGAAGGCGAGGCGAACGTGGTCAAGCAACTGCTGGATCGCATGCGCCCCGCTCCCTTGCCGCCGTCGCGGACGGAGGACGACGACGACGTCTTCGCGCTGCTCACGCCGTACCACGCGCAGCGCGAGGTCCTCGCGCGCGTCGACCTCCCGGAGTGGGCGGCCTCGCGGCTCCACACGGTGGACAGCTTCCAGGGACGTGAGGCGGACACCGTCGTGGTGTCGCTGGTGAGGTCCACCCAGCGAGACGACCGGCGGCCTGAAGCGAACATCGGCTACCTGGTCTCGCCGAACCGAACCAACGTGCTTCTGTCCCGGGCGCGGAAGCTGCTGATCATCGTCGGCCGCATCGCGCACTTCGAGAGTCAGCCCACCCTCAACCCAGATCGGAGGGACATCCAGTTCTGGAGCTCCATCGTCGCTGAAGTGCGACGGCAGGGAGCGGTCGTGTCCGCCGCGTCCGCGCTGAGCGGAGGGCGAAGATGAGGCTCCGCGGCCAGCTCGTGGTACTTCCGTGTGTGTCGTTTGGCGCTCGCGCCCGCCTCGCGACGGACTCCGGTGCGCTCACGCCCATCGAGCTTGTCGCCTTGCGCGGGATCGCGGCCGGCCTCGACGACGTGCAGTCGTTGTCGCAGGTGGTCGGGCTCGGTCAACGGCCGACCCTCGACCTCATCTACGACTTCTGGCTCAAGGGGTACGTCGTCGTAGACCCGGCGCAGGCGCGAGTTCGGCTGGCAGGCGCGGCCGAGGCGGCCAACAAGGGCGGTGGCCTCGCGACGCTCGCGACAGCCGAGAACAACCTGGAGGTGGTCCCTCTGATCCAGGAGCTCGTGTCCGGCGCGGTCCTGCCGCACATCGGACGCCCATACCCACTGGGCGCCGAGAGCGCGTTGGTTCCAACATTGCGATCCGGGCTCTCACTGGACGAAGTCACGAGGGGCGAGATCCTCGACGCCGTCAAGCGTGAGGTCGAGCGGCAGGCCCGCAAGCTCGGACGACCGCTGGTGGCCCAAGAAGCGTGGATCGAGCCGGACCAGCTGCTCACCGAGGCGGCAACCGGCAGCTCCTTCGTGCAGCAGCGACGCTTCCTCCCGGTCTTGGCCGACATCGAGATGGATCCGGACTCGGGCCGGTTGCTTTTCCGGATCATCGAAGCCCCGGAAGTCCCGCCGCCGGTGTGCAAGGACATCGAGCGGCAATTGTCCCTCCTCGCCGAACGACTGCCTGAGCAGCTCTTCTTCAAGCGGCTGCGGCAGGAGTTCGAGCGCACGCCACTGGACGGCGAGCCGACGGAGCGCGACTCGGCGGTGGAACGTCTGTGCCGAGCGGCCAAGGGCCTGGAGGATCTGGACCCGGGGCTGGTCGAGGCTCGGCACGAGCTGCTCGTCGAGCTCCACCGCGAAGCCAGCTTCGAGATTCGCGCCGCAGTGAGTGCGGAGGCAAGGGTCCAGCCCGTCGTCGGGTATGAGGAACACGAGGCCGCGATACGGCGGATGATCGCCACGGCCGAGCGGCAGCTGATACTCGGCAACCCCTGGATCCGCGCGGGGGCGCTCCTTGATCCGCCCCCGGGAATGTCCGAGGCCTGGTTTGACCTGCTGGACGCCGCACTTTCCAGAGGCGTCCAAGTCTTCTTCCTGTGGGGCATCCAAGCCGACTCACGGCTGGACAACCAGGCGCGAAACGCCCTGCTCGACCTCGGTGCCCGACACCCGGGGCGCCTCTCTGTATCTCCACGCTCCGCGACCCTGCACGCGAAGCTGGTGGTGCGGGATGCGCACGAGGCCCTCCTGACGAGCTACAACTTCCTCGACCCTCCGAGCAGGCGCGACAGCCTGGAGGTCGGTCTGCTCGTCGAGGGCCTGGAACCCGGCATCGCGCCGTCCGCGGTCCTCGACGTACTGGAGTGGGCGCGCGACAGGTATCCCGAACACATGACGTCTCGACGCATGCTCCTGCTTCCGCAAGAACTGGGAGCCCGTGAGCCGATCCCGCCGACGGTCCCCTCACCACCGGAGGCCTTCGACGCCGTCGCGACCCAGCGTGGAGGTGGCGCCGTTGCGCCCGCTGTTCGGCATTGGGCTCAAGAGTGGGCGGCGACCGCGGACGAACTTGACGCGCTTGCCCTGGAGCATTCGGGTGGCGCGGAGTTGCTCATCGACCGGGAGCACAGGGAGGCGCTCTGGCGCGCCCTTCGAGACAGCGTCGACCGTCTCGCCGTGCTCTCCGACCAATTGAGCGTCGATGTCGTCACCGACAGGTTCGCGCGCCTGCTGCGAGGCCGACTCGAGGGCGGCACGCGCTGCTCCTTCGTCTACCGACGCGAGGGGGCGAAGGACACTGATGACGGACCATCTGCACGGCTCCGAGAGCAGGCCGACGCCTTCCCGGAGCGCTGCTCCCTCGTGGAGGCGCGCAGCCACGCGAAGATCCTGATCTCTGACGACGAGGTCACCGTCGGCAGCTTCAACTTCCTGTCCTACGGCGGGGAGTACGCCGGCTCGACGAGCGGTCCCGAGCGCTCGGAGCTGAGCCTACGCGTGCGCTCCGCGGACGCGGTCGACCAGGTCCTTTCCGCGTTGGCCCACGCGTGGCCGGAGGCTTTCCAGCCGCTCCGGGAGCGTCGCGTGCCATCCGCAGAGGTCGCTGCGGCAGAGCGAGCTCCGCGGTCTCTGCAGCCGCTCTTTCGGGCGCTGGGCCGTGCGCCGACGTCAGGGGACGCCCTGCTGCGGTGGTTCGAGCGCACCACGACCCCGTGGGGTGACCTCGATGCGCTCGAAAGAGCGGGTGTGTCCAAGGAGACTCTGACCGCGGCGATCGCGGCGGCGATCGCGACGACACCAGAGACTGACTCACCGCCGGCGAGCGACTG
>JAGQIY010000596.1 GCA_020430865.1 Myxococcales bacterium | reverse complement strand
TTGGCGGCATGAGTAACTCTAGCCCCGCTGTTGAAGCACGCTCGCTCTCAAAACACTACGGAGAGGGCAACACGTACGTACTCGCGCTCAAGGAGGCGACCTTCCAAATCCACCCGGGAGAAGTCGTAGCCCTGCTGGGACCATCGGGATCCGGCAAGTCGACGCTGCTGACGATCCTCGGCCTCATCAATCCGCCAGATGCGGGTTGGCTTCAGGTCGGTGGAGTTGAGGTGATTCGGGATGGCGCTCTCGTCGGTGACGCAAACCTCATTCGGCGACGCAACCTCGGGTTCGTGTTCCAGCGATCGAACCTCATCCCGTTCCTGACAGCCGAAGAGAACGTGAGGCTCGTTTTGGAACTTGACCAGGTGCCGCGCCGTGAATCTGTGCGGCGTGCACGCGAGATCCTCGAGTCACTTGACGTCGCGGACCGCGCACGGCACTTGCCCATGCAGCTCTCGGGAGGACAACAGCAACGAGTTGCGATCGCGCGCGCGCTCGTTCACGAACCGTCGCTTCTGCTCGCAGATGAGCCAACAGCCTCGCTCGACAAGGAGTTGGGGCGACGCGTCATGGAGCTACTTCGCAAGGCCGCTCTCGAGCGCGGAGCGGCAGTACTCGTTGTCACGCACGACCACCGCGCGCTCGACCTCGTTGACCGCGTCTTTGAAATCGAGGACGGAGTCTTGAGCACGGATGTGACCAGCGTTCCTGCAGCAACACCATAAGGATTGTTCGATGAAGACAACTGATCTACCTGAAATGACAGGCACCGGGTGGAGGCACGGGCGCTGGAACATCGGTGTGGGCTTCCTCGCACTCGCCGCTTTCATGGCCTACGGATTCGTCTTGATCTACCTGCGCGACTTCCATGCCGACCGAGACGCCTGGATCGCACAGTATTCAACAGGCAAGCACTTCGAGGCGCGGCTCGCGCATGTGCACGGCAACCTTTTCGCGTTCCTGAACGTCGTGCTTGGTTACCTGCTGGCTCGACTGCCGCTTGCACCAACAACCTCAAGGGCCATCTCGTGGCTTGGACTCGCGGGGATGCTCATGCCCGTGGGGATTCTCGCAGAGGTCTATCTTGGAGCTCCGCCGTTCTTCGTCCTCATCGGTGGGGCCGCGATGCTGGTGGCTGTCGCCTGGTTTGGCATGGCGGTTCTGATGGTGAAGGCCGAGCACGCCAGCGAGGGGACCACGTCGTAGGGAGGCAGGAACATGGATCATGCTGTCGCGCTTGTTCAGGCCTATCTCTACGTGAACGGGTACTTCACGGTTGCTGAGTACCCTGTTGTGAAGGCCCTACCACGGTCCGGGTACGCGACGGCAACGGACATTGATCTCCTTGCACTTCGCCTACCGGAAGCGGGCGGCATCGTTCCAGCACGGAAGCCGCGCCAGCAAGGCAACGAACCGGGCTTTCGAACCGATCCAGCGCTTGCAGCAGACCAGGTGAACCCTGAGATGCTGCTTGCCGAGGTCAAGGAGGGAAAGGCGGCGCTCAACCGCGGGGCCACGGACCCTGCCGTCGTGCGGGCCGTACTGAGCCGGTTTGGGTGTTGCCCGGAAGAACATCTGTCGGCCCATGTCCAGGAGTTGCTGAGGAAAGGTAACACCCAGATGCCAAGCGGACTGCGCGTTCGCCAGGTCGTGTTTGGATCTCTCGCCCAGGGCGGTGGTCGCCACCTGAAGATCTCTCTCGGACACGTGCTCGAGTTCTTGCGCAAGCACGTGCGAGATAACTGGAGCATCCTGCGCCACGTTCAGGTCAAGGATCCCGTCTTCGGCCTCCTGGTCCTTGCGGAGAAGGCACGACGCGCCGCAACCTCTCGCGAACAAACACGACTCCGCGGTCCCAACGCGAAAGGAGGCACGGCATGACGGATACCGATACCGACGATGACACGAGCGCGTCCTCCTCAAAGGCCCCCTCCCCTCTTCTCGCCTTCGAGGATGTCGACTTCCTACGTCATCCCGACCTTCGGCCGGTGCGGCTCCAGCTGGAGCTCCTCAAGCCCGAATGGCATTTGCGCCAGCA
>JAGQIY010000595.1 GCA_020430865.1 Myxococcales bacterium | reverse complement strand
GGCTTCTGCCACTTGTTGCGGTGCAGGCGCACCGGGTTCTGGATCTCGACGCCGACGGAGCGCTCGTTGACGTTGCCGGCGTGTCAGGCCCGGGCCTCGGCGAGGTCGAGGGCCTGGTAGACGGTGCCGTCGCCGTCGAGCATCAGGTGGACGGAGAGCCCGCGGTCAAGGAGCACGTGGAAGCACTGGTGCGACGACGTGCAGCCATCCCAGTGCAGGACGAAGAGATTCACGCCCGCGCCGGAGAGATCGCGGCGCTTCGCCCATCCCTTCTTGCCGTAGAAGGACAGCCCACCCGGCTCGAGCCAGGTGACGACCGGGAAAGGAACCGGGACGAGCTCGCCGCCGATGACGAGGTGCTCGCGGGCCGGCGGCTCGAACGTTCGGCCCTGGAGCGCCTCCCAGGTCTTCGGGCCCAGGATGCCGTCGACGGTGAGCCCGCCGTGCTCGGCCTGAAACGCTGCCACGCGCTCGGCGAACGCGGCGCCGCCGACATCGTCAGGCCAGCCCCCGGGGACCGACCAGTGGAGGCGTTCCTTATAGTATGGGTTCAGCCGGCAAGCCCGACGGAGCCACTTGGGGCTGAGTGTCTGTTCTTCCATCGTCTTCCTCGCCAAAGAAAAAGCCCCGGAGGCATCCGCTTCGGGACACCGTCCGGGGCTCGGTCTTTCCGACGACCCCTGGGCGCTCGAGGCGCCCGGAACCGCTTCCTTACTCTCGTGCCTTCGTTGCCAGCTCCTGTGCGGCCAACGTCAGATCGTCGATGCACGAGGTGGCCTTCCTCGTGCATTCGACTGCTCGATCGATGAGACCGATCCCTTCGCCCGGCTCGATGTTCCCGCGCCGGGCCCTCTGCACCATCAGCGCGTGCTCGACCTCGGGTCCGGTGAGGTGACCGAGCGCCATCAGGATGACGCCGAGGGGACGCTCGTCGCCCGCGGCCTGTCTCCCGAGCGCCTCGTCGAGCTGCTGGCCAGTCACGAGCCCGAGCTCGACCAGGAGTCCTCCGAGGACGTGATTCTGCTTGGTGCGGAAGAGCTTCATCGGATCCTCCCGTTCATGGCGTGGATGGCCTCCTTGAGCGCGGTGATCGCTGCCTGCATCCGGTCGTTCGCCCGCGTGGATTCCTGCACCAGCGTCACCGTGCGCTCGTACATGCCGCGCAGGTGCGCCTCCTTCTCGCAGCGATCCTTGCGCTCGAGCCACCAGCCGACGATGAACAGCGCGGTGATGGCGTAGGGACCGCCGGTCTTGAGGACCTCCACGAGCTGGGCGAGCGCGTCCATCGTTACGGTCCTCCTGGTGTGTTCGGTGGAGGTCCGAATGGTGGCGGCTTCGGTAGGTTCATCGGCCCGGGCGGGAAGTTCGCTTCTACGTCCGGCGGCGGTCCGGGCTCGTTGTCGTGCGTGGGCTTCGCGTCCGCGTCCGAGAAGCCCTGTCCCTTGAGATGCTGGGCGAGGGCGTTCACGGCGCGCCGGTGCTTCGCATGGAAGCTGTCCTCGAACCCGGGCGGCATCGTGTCCCAGGTGCGCACGAGCGACTCCTTGGCGCCACAGTCCGGGCAGGGAGGCAGGTCGATCGTGTCCACGGCCGTCTGCTTGTTGGCCCCGGTCCCCTTGGTGACGCCGAGCTTGAGCGGGCCTGCCTTCCCACTGCCGAGGCCGAGCTTGGCCTTGGCGGTTCCACCGGTGGCCTCGACCGACGTCGTGCCCATCACCACTGAGTTGCTCATGATCCGCAGAGCATCGTCGTCGGTGTCGGCCGCACCGCCTGTCAGCACGGCGTTGATCTTCGCGGCCACCTCGGATGCGAGCGCGTTGCCGATGTCGGCGAAGTCGGCGGCGACGAACGTGATCACTTGCGGCGTCACCTCGTCGTCGACCTTCACCTCCAGCGTGTCGCCGTCGACGAGCGCGTAGGGACCTTTCTTCGACTTGGAGTGCCCCTTCTTCAGCGGCATGCGATGGCCCGCGCCACAGTTGAGGCAGGTCTGGGTGATCTCGTTGTCGTCTGCGATCGTGATCGGCATCGTCTCCTCCTACGTGGCTGAGAAAGAAAGGAACATGTAGCGGGTGCTCGGCAGCGTCCCACTCGTCGAGTCGAACCAGCCCACGCCCATTCGCTGTGAGACGAATGCCGAAGGCGAGTTGCCGGTGTTGAATTCTGAGTGGACGGTGAACGTGATCGAGCTGGGAGCGGCGGGTAGCCTTCCCGATGCGAACGACGCGCCACCACCGATGTTCGAGTTGGTGCTTCCCCACTCGCCCTCGGTGGCCGAGTAGCCGGTGAGCGGTCCTGAGGGGACATCGCGCTCGCGACCCATCGTCAGCGCTTCGCCGTTGGCGATGCCGTCCGTGTCGAACACGAACTGCTTCGACGACGCGCCCGTCCACTCGCTGTCGGCAAATGGGCTCGTCGACGTCGCATGGAGCTGCCAGCGCGACTCGAAGTTGTTGTGGAAGAACCGGGCCGAGAACCAGGTCGTGCTGTCCTTCACCCACTGCGTGCCGTCCCATCGCGCGTTGAGCGTGATCTCGATGGTCCGGTCGGTGTAGTAGATGCGCAGGCCGTAGGTCCCGCCGGTGACCTCCCAGAGGAGCTTGCGGTTCGTCGGGTTGATGACTGTCGTCAGTGAGGGGTTCTGTTCCCCGGCAGGCCCGTCGAATTGCTGGGTCTCGGTCCACGTCTGCGCGACGTTTGTGCGCGCCGAGGCGTTGACGAAGCCGAGGAGCTCGTCGAGCTGGCTGCGCACCGATCCAACCGCAAGGCTGCTCGGAGCGCCCGCGACCGCCTG
Organism: Myxococcales bacterium; assembly: GCA_020430865.1. The sequence continues at coordinate 377 of JAGQIY010000595.1, read as the reverse complement.
GGCGCCGACGCGCTCGGCACCGTCGTCGCTGGCCGTCTGCGCGGCGAAGTCGGTAATGATCTTGTCGAGCTGCCCTTCGACCGTGGTCGCGGGATTCGTGCGCCCGCCGAGCCAGTTGCCGCCGCCCGCGTAGGAGATCGCCGAGGCCGCGTGTGCGCCGCTGGCGTCGTTCTCGTGGTCGTTGATGTGCGTGAGCAGGGCGTCGAGCTGCGACTTCACCGTGCCGGCGGTCAGCGCGTTGGGAGATCCCGCCGTCGCGGCGGCGCCCACCTTGGGTGCGCCGCTCGTCGCCCCGAGGTCGGACACGATCTCGTCCAGCGCGGCCTCGACCGAAGCCGCAGCGACCGCGGTGGCATCGGCCCAGTTGCCGCTGCCAG
>JAGQIY010000594.1 GCA_020430865.1 Myxococcales bacterium | reverse complement strand
GATGCTTGGTAGACGAAGTGATACAGCTCCGGGTGCTTGCCGAGCTCCACGGGGTCGGTGGCGACGCTGCAGAACGCGTTCTGGTCCACGGCTCCGCCGTTGCCCTCGCGCTGCCAGAACACCCGTACTTCCGCGCGGATCAAGCCGTTCCCTACCGCGCCCTGGTTGTCCCGGTTCAGCCAGCTCAGGCGAATGTGGGTGCAGAAGGCAGGCGTCGCCGGGTTGTTGCCCGTGGTGTCGATCGGCGCCCCCAGGGCGGTGAAGCCCGGACCAAACTCCTGCGTGGGGATGTAGTCGGGGCGGAACCAGTCGGCCTCGTTGTCGACCTCCTGGAGCCAGTCGGTGTCGGTCAGATCGCTCGCTGCGCTCGGGTTGCGCGGCCCAGGGTAGTTCCACTGCGTCGCATCCGCCGCGAGGCGCTCCATCCACGCCTGGGCGATGCGGTTGGCGACCGCGAGGTTCTTCGCGTGACGATTCGAGGCCAGCGTCACCTTCTGCATCGCGATCACCCCGGAGACGCCGATCGCGAACACGGCGATCGCCATCATCAGCTCGACGATGGTGTAGCCCTGCTGCTCTCGGCGCTTCATAGCCCGAGCCTCGAGGTGCCGTTGGGCAGGATCACCACGTGCCGCTGGAGCCCGACCGGGTTGGAGCCGTTGTAGCGCGCGACGTTCGCCCAGGGCACGCCCGTGAGCTGCACGAAGTTGCCGCCTGCGGTGTAGCGCACGAAGGTGCGGCCGAGGGGCGTGTAACAGACGTCCATCGAGCTGACCCCGTTGTTCGTGGGGTCGTTCATCGTGACCTTCATGTTGGCGTACTCGCCCGAGGCGTCGACGTTCAGCGACGCGAGCTGGCGGCTGTCCGCTGCGTTCCAGTTGCGGTTGCAGCCGTTCGACGGTAGCTCTGCGCAGGTCCCGCTGGTGCCGACCACACCCTCCAGCGTCGTCAGCTGGCCAGCACCCGACCCCGTCGTGTAGCGCACCATCACCGCACCACCCCGGCCCATCGCGCGCATGCGGGCGTCGCGGTACGTCTGGGAGACCCGCTGGGCGAGCTCGCTGGTCCGTCGGTCGCGCATGCGCTTGCTGATCGACGGGATGGCGATCACCGCCAGCACCGCGATGATGATGACCACCACGATCAGCTCGATCAGCGAGAAGCCGCGCTGGCTCTGCAGCTTGCGGCGTCGCAGCGCGCTCGGGTGATGAAGGTGGATGTGGGAGTTGCCCATGGTGCGTACAGCGTAGTTCAGCCCGTGGCCTACTGAGCAAATGACGTGCCGTCGGGGGGAACGCCTTTGCGATGCAAGAATCCCGCAGATCCTAGGGGTTTATGCCGGTTTGCCACCCGCTTGCTGGCAAAGGTTTGCGCTCCCCTGAAAACATTGCGGGGCACCGCTCGGCTCCAGGGGTTGGGGGTGAGGCGCGGTGGTTCAGCGCCTCGACCGGCCAAGCGACCGTCGATTGGCCCGTGCGGAGTTGGGGCGGCTCCGCGGAGGATGCTATGGGGCCCGAGATGAAGCTCGACACCACCTGGACTGCCCTGACCGTGGCTCTCGCGCTGACGGTTGGCTGTGACGACAAACCCGGCGACGAAGGGGCGGCGCCGCCTCCGATTCAGAGCTCCAAGCCTGGAGCCTGCGCCGACGGCGGGGGCAAGGTCAGCGACTCCAAGACGGCAGCCTTCTTTCCCCGCGTCTCGGGTGAGTACTGCATCGACCCCAACAACGCCGCTCGCAGCTACGGCGAAGAGGCCCAGGTGAGCCTCGACAAGGCCTGCACGGAACTGCTCGACGGTGAGTGTGAAAACTACAAGCAGCACGGCCTGAAGCGTGTGGTCACGGTGCGCTACATCGACGGCCAAGGGTCCCCCGGCGCCGTCAGCATCAACCTCTCGGAGTTCGCGACCCCGGACGGCGCTTACGCATTCTTCACCAAGCGCGTGGTCGGGGACGACGACCCCGCCAAGGACGCCCCGAAGGCTCTGGCGGCAGGCGGCGCCGGCGCCCTGGGCAGTGGAATCGCCTACGTTTGGCGGGGCAATTACCTCGCGGAACTGAGCTACACGAACGAGCTCGACTCCCCCGACAAGCTGCGCGAGAACTCCGCGCGCATCCTGCCCGGGCTCGCGACGGTGATCGGCGAGCAGATCCAGGGCAAGAAGGAGCCACCGGCCGCGGTGGCGCTGCTACCCAAGCTCCAGCAGGTGCCCCTCGGCACCCGCTACCTGATGCAGGATGCGTTCGGCGTCCCCGGCACCGGCGCGGGGGCCGTGGGCTACTACGCCCGAGGTGACAAGCGCTTCCGGATGGTTGCTCTCGAGGCCGAAGACGACGCCGCGGCGAAGGACGTGCTGACGCTGCTCCGCAAGGAGGGCAAGGCGAAGAAGCTCGACGGGGCGGGCGTGGAAGCGGTGGTCATGGAGCGGCGCTCCGCCGACGATCAGCCGGTCCTCGAGTGGCTGGTTGGCGTCAAGGGCAAGCGTGTGATCGGCGTGGTCGACGAGGAGCTGGCGCTCACCAACGATCAGACCAGCGACGAGGCCGCGAAGCTCAAGCTGAGCCATGACGAGAAGCTCGAGCAGCTCAAGCGCGTGTTCGGCGAGTAGCACTGGCAGGTGTCGAAGACACCCTGCCCAGGACCTGAGCGATCGGCGGTCGCGCGCCCCCCGACGGCGGGGAGCGCACCTGCAACGAACTGCAGTAGCGCTGGTTAAACCAGCGCTTTGTCTCAGGAATCTGTCGGACCGAGGGCCGCGATATGCTACCTCGCCGGGTCAGGCTTTTTGCATTGGCGCTGGCCCGCACGGCGGCGCCTCCTTTGACCAAACAGCGAGGTCGAGCGTGGATTTCGAGCTACCCGAGCAGCACCGCATCCTGAGGCAGACGGTTCGAGACTTCTGTGAGCGCGAGGTGCGCCCGAAGGCTCGTGAGTGGGACCGTGACGAGCGCTTTCCTCACGAGATCGTGCCAAAGCTCGCGGAGCTGGGTTTGCTCGGCATCCGTATCCCCGAGGAATACGGAGGCTCAGCGATGGACATGCTGGCCTACGCCATCGTGGTCGAGGAGTGCGCGCGGGTCGATGGCTCCCTGGCGCTGACCGTCGCCAGCCACAACGGGCTCGGCACCGGACACGTGCTCTCCTTCGGCAACGAGGCGCAGAAGCAGAAGTACCTCGGCAAGGCAACCACCGGTGAGTGGCTCGGTGCCTGGGCGCTCACCGAGCCCGGCTCGGGTTCGGACTCCGCCGGCATGCAGACCAGCGCGGTTCGCGACGGCGACGACTGGGTGATCAACGGCACCAAGATGTTCATCACCCAGGGGTCGGTGGGCGGATTCACGGTGGTCCTGGCGCGCACCAACAAGGACGTGAAGGCCCAGCGCGGGATCACGGCCTTCATCGTCGAGCAGACGACCCCCGGTTACTCCGCGAGCAAGAAGCTCGAGAAGTACGGCTGTCGCTCCAGCGACACCGTGGAGCTCACCCTCGAGAACGTGCGCGTCTCCGACGCTCAGCGACTGGGTGAGGTCGACCACGGCTTCTACGACACCATGAGCATCCTCGACTGCGGTCGCATCTCGATCGCCGCGATGGCGCTCGGCCTCGGTCGAGGCGCGCTCGACATGGCCGTGCGCTACGCCAAGGAGCGCAGCCAGTTCGGTCGCCCGATCGCCGATTTCCAGGCCATCCAGTGGATGCTGGCGGACGCGCGTACGAAGCTCGACGCCGCCGAGCTCTTGATTCACCGCGCTGCGGACTTGGCTGACAAGGGCGAACCCTTCAGCCAGCAGGCGTCGATGGCGAAGCTGTTCGCCAGTGAGGTGGCGACGCAGGTGTGTAACGACTCGCTGCAGATCCACGGCGGATACGGCTACACCCGGGAGTTCGACATCGAGCGGCACCTGCGCGACGCCAAGATCTGCGAGATCGGTGAGGGCACGAGCCAGGTGCAGCGTATCGTGATCGCGAAGCACCTACTGGCCTGAGCAGAGCCCGCTCGAACGGTTCCGTGGGGAATCGTGGGGTGCGAGCTGGCGCGCCTCACCCCCGAGCCCGCATCCAGAAAGCGCAGAGCCGGCGACTCCTTCCGAGTCACCGGCTCTTTCGCGTGCGTCCTCGAGGCGCTATTTCGTACGCTTGATGATGTGGTAGCCGAAGGGCGTCTCCACCGGATCGGAGACGTCGCCCACCTTCAGATCGAAGGCGGCGTCCGAGAACGGCTTGACCATGCGCCCTCGGCTGAATGGCCCGAGATCGCCGCCACGGGGCGCGCTGGGACCCTCGGAGTACTTCTTGGCCAGGGCGGCGAAGTCCGCGCCCTTGGCCTTGGCCTCCTTGGCGATCTTGTCGGCGAGCTTCTTCGCCTCCTCCTTGCTGCGATCGGACTTGGCGCGCTGCGCGCCCTTGTAGCCGATCAGGATGTGCGAGGCAGTGACGGTCGGGCCGCCGTTCTCGGCCTGAGCCTTGCGGCGGGCTTCGATGCGCTTGCGGATGTCCGCCATTTGCTCTGGCGTGAGCTTGTGGACGTTCGAAGCCGCGGGCGCCGGATCCTCGTGGGCGATCGTCGCGGTCTCCTCGTGGGGTTCCTCGACGTGAGCAACGGGCCAGAAGACACCCATGAAGCCCAGCAAGCCCACCACGATCAACCCGAGCATGACCGCCCAGGGAGCCCACCAGGTGGGGTCGCTGTCGGGATCGTACTCCTTCGCCTTTGGCGGCGCTGCGGGTCGCTTGGCTCCGGCGCGCGCGTCGCGTGCGGGGGCAGCTTTCCGCTTGCGAGGGGGCGCGACCTCCTCGTCTTCGTCTTCGTCCTCGTCCTCGTCCTCGTCTTCGTACTCTTCGTCTTCGTCTTCGTCTTCGTACTCTTCGTCTTCGTCTTCGTACTCTTCGTCTTCGTCTTCGTACTCTTCGTCGTCTTCGTACTCTTCGTCGTCTTCGTACTCTTCCGAGCCCTCCTCGTCGTCGACGTACTCTTCGTCGTCGTCGAGTTCTTCTTCGGGGTCGTGCTGCTTCTTGTGCTTCTTCGCCATGCTGGGGGCTTCCGTAACAGAATGCGGGGCAGCCAACCACTCGGCGCCGCGGGATGTTCCGCGGAGGCTCGAGCGCGCTACCCCTGCGCCTGCGTCAAGATCAAGGAATTGCAGAGGTTTTCAGTGCTCTCGGGGGGCTCCTGGGGAGCCCGTCCCGGGCAAGATCAGGCATTCGCTTCGATCCAGGCCCGCGCGATCACGGGGTCCGGGCGATCCGCGGCGTAGGCCTTCAGCGCGGTCACGCCGTTGCCCAGATCGTAGCCCTCGGTGCGGATGGTCTCGCCAGGCCAGACTGGCTTGCGGAACTGAGCGGAGTAGAACTTCACGCGGTCTCCGTCGCCGCCCAGGGCCTTCAGGATCGCGGCCCGGGCGACGAAGCCGTAGCTGCAGAGGCCGTGCAGGATGGGCGCGGGGAAGCCGACCATCTTGGCGAAGTCCGGATCGGCGTGCAGCGGGTTCTGGTCGCCGGAGATGCGGTAGAGCAGCGCCTGCTCGGGGCTGGTCGTTTCCTCATGGGTCCAGGTCGGCTTCATGCCGTCGGGGATCTCCGGGATCGCTTGCTTGGGGGGAGGAGCGCCGCCGAAGCCACCTTCCCCGCGGAAAATGATCGAGGACTCGGTCTCGAAGATCAGCTCGCCGTTGATCTCCGTCTTCGTCTTGACGATGGCCTGAGCCATCTTATTCATGTCGTAGATGCCGTCCAGGCTGGCCACGGTCCTGGCGACGCCTTCGGACGGGATCTTCTTGTGGATACGCACGGACTGGCCGCCATGCAGGATGCTCGCGAGGCTACCCTGGGTCTTGCCCACCATCTCACCCATCGGTGCGAACGACGGAACGACGGCGAACGTTGGGTACACCTTGGGCCCCTTGGCCTCGTAGACGTACTCGAGCTCGGCCTGCTTGGCGCCGATGCCGAGGGCGTAGGTGGCGAGCACCTTCCAGTCGTAGGGGTAGTCGTAGACGTCGGTCTTGGCGCCGACGGCGGATAGATCGAGAGCCATGGGGCTGTGTCTCCTGAGCTGACTTGCGGGTGCGGGAGCGGGCTGCCGCGCCCGGGATTGGCCCAGCGGTCTACCGACCCTCCGCAGGCGCGTCAATCGCCTGCCCGGCGGCCAGAACGGCGTTTCTCCGCGACCGATCCACCAGCTACTGGTACGCCATTCCTGAGCTTGAACGCGGCGGGGGCGGCTATAGTGGCGCCGTGTCCGCTCCGGGGCTGGTCGAGTCGTGGCTCGAGGTGTTCAACCTCACGGCGACGGACCTGCGCGCGTGGGGCCTGGCCTGGGCGCGCGTGGCGCCTGCGGTCACGCTGGTGCCGGCGTTCGGCTTGCGGGCGTTGCCCGGCCCGGCTCGCGCTGCGCTGGGTCTCGCCATCGCCGCGTGCGTCGCGCCCGCGCTGACGCCCATAGCGAGCGGCTCCAAGCTGCCTTGGCCGGTGCTGCTGTTGCAGCAGATGGCGCTTGGGCTGCCGGTTGCGCTGGTCGCTGCCGTGGGGATCTGGACCCTGGTGATGGTCGGCGGTGTGGTGGACGACCTGCGCGGGGCGCGCGCGGAGTCGAGCATCGCCGTGCTCGACCGCCCCATCGGCCCAACCGGGGTGCTGATGGGCTTGCTGGGGTGCTGGCTCTTCTTGCAGAGCGGCGGACCCGCGCGCATCGCTGAAGCCTTGATTCGACCTGGCCTCGGGTTCCAGCAGCCGCTGCTCGGAGCCGCGCTGCATCTGACTCAGGGGATCCAGATCGCGCTGGCGGTCGCGGCGCCCGTGATTGCGGCTTCTCTGGTGTTGCAGCTGGCGTCTGCGCTGGTGACGCGCGCGGCGAACCCGGCGCATTTGCAGCCCGTGCTGGAGCCGCTGAAGAGCCTCGCGCTGCTGGGGATCCTGGCGCTGCTGCTCGATCGTCTCCTGGCTGCTTCCGCGGGGTTGTTGCTGCGGTTGCCTTGACGCGACGCCCGTGGGTACCCGGAGCGCCTCACCCCCGAAACAGACGCCGCGCCTCAGCGCGCCGCTCCAACGCTCAGAGATTGAGGCGGTAGGCGACGTTCACGCCGATGTCGAACATCGTGATGCGGCCCGCCAGAGACGCCTCGTCGCCGAGGGGGCTCTCGGCGGGTTCCTCGGGCAGGAACCAGGTGCCGACACGCAGGCTGGTGCCGAGGCTCCAGTTGGGCGCCAGCGCGAAGGCGGCGCCGCCGCCCAGCGCGAGGCTGTAGCCTTCGGTGCGGATGGTGACCCCTGGTGGCCCGACCAGGGCCTTGTCGCTCTCGGGATCCTGAGGGGTGAAGCGGTCGCTGATCACCACGAGCCCGGTCATGATGCCGAGCCAGGACTCGACGGAGCGACTCACGACCGCGTAGTAGCGAGCGGTCGCTTCCACGAGGAAATAGCGGCGGGCGTGGTCTCGCGGCACGCCTGGGGGATCCTCGCGGGGCGCGTCGGTGGAAGGCGTGAGCGCGAGGGTCAAGCCAGCGCCGAACGCGAGATCGACGTTCGCTCGGTAGAGCTGCCAGGCGTGGAGCTCGAGGCTCGTATCCCCGGAGACGCAGCCCTGGGTGACGTCCACGCAGACCTCGGCTCCTGGCAACGTGAGCAAGCCCACACCCGCCTCGGCGGCGCCGTGAGGGCGCACGAGCGTGCGCGGGCTGGGCCCGATGTGTTCCTCGTCGCTGTGTGGCTCGGAGGTCGCTCGCTGAGCGTGGACGCCAGGGGCGCAAAGCAGCACGCCCGCCAGGGCCGCCATCGAGAGCCCCAGGGCCCGGCGCGGCGGCGTCACAGCCAGCGCCCTCCAGAGGAGGCGGTCGGCGCGGGGGTCGCGGAGGGCGCGCTGCTGGGAGCGGCGCTGGCAGAGGGAGCTGGTCTCGGCGCAGGCTGCTTATTGCCTCGCGGAACTGGAACTGACGCGCCGGTGGCGCTCGGGGCTGCGTCGCTCGGCGCGCCAGCGTCGAGCTCGGGTGGCCTGGAGATCTGACGCAGCAGCTGCTTCGCGCGGGCGTTCTCGGCGTCCAGGTCCGTGGCCAGGTTCAACAGTCGGGTGGCCTCGACGGGGCTCTGCTTCTGAGCCTCGGCCTGGGCTACCAAGCGGGCCGCGGCCTCGCGGCGCACTCGCAGAAGGCCGGCGTGCTTGGGCCACTGCTGGAGGGCGGCGTCGGTGATGTCCCGAACGTTGTTTCCCGGAGGATCGACGAGGTGATTGGCCAGCAGGGCCTGCTGAGCCTGTTCGGTGTAGGCCTGAGCGGACAGCGCCTTGCTGTCGAAGACGCCCAGCTTGTAGGCTATGCCGACGCTGAGCCCGGCGCCGAGTACGAAGCACAGGAGCAGCACCAGCGCCTTCAGGGAGCGCGGCTGCTCCTCGGGCATCTCGTAGGGCTCGACGCTCGGCAACGAGCCTCGCCCGGAGTACGGCGCCGAGTATGGCCCGCTGGTCGGCCCTGGGCTCGACCGAGGGCCGCTCATGGGGATCTCGTCGGGGATGCTCGGCGAGCTGGCGGGGCCGGGCGAGCTTGGACCAGGTGCTGACGGGCGTCCCGTGGTGTCTCCGGGTTCGGCCGCCGCGGCCTGCGACCCTGCCGCGCTCGTGCGAGGTTCGGCCTCGTCCGGGGCGGCGCCAGGGACGCTGAGCGGAGCCGCGACGGGCGCAGGCTCGTCGTTCTGGGTCAGCGCCGGGGACACGCGAGTGTCGTGATTGTTTCCGTGTGGAGGAGCGGTGGGCTCCTCCAGCAGGGTGGCGGGCTTCGGTTCGTCTGGGTCGATGATCTGCGTGCCGCTGGGGGCGCTCGGGCGACCCTCGAGGTGTTCTCCGCGCATGCGCGCCGCCAGCTCGGGGCTCAGGTCAAGGCTCTTGGTGCGCTGCAGGCTGGAGAGACCGAGCGCCTGGTTGCCGCCAAGGAGCGTGGAGCGCAGAGCGAGATCCTCTGGGGCGAGGCCGCTTTGCCGCGCGGCATCGACGAGCGCCCGACCAAAGACTCGCGCGTCGGCGCAGCGTTCCGCCGGTTGCTTGGCCAGGTTCTTGAGGATCACCCTCGCGATCGGCTCGGGAACGTAGCTGGACCGCGGAATGCTGCGCACGTCGGGTGCCTCGGCGTTCGCGTGTTTGACGAGAATCGCCACCGGGTTGTCGCCGTCGAAGGGCGTCGTGGCGCTCAGGGTCTGGAACAGCATGGTCGCCAGCGCGTAGACGTCCCCCGGTGGTCCAACGCGATCGCCACGCGCGCCCTCCGGGGATACGTAGCGCGCGGTGCCGAACACGGCGCCGGCCTGCGTCGCCACCGACTCCTCCCCCAGGTCGATGCGGGCAACCCCGAAGTCGAGCACCTTGGCGAAATCGTGGTCGTCGCCGCGGCGCACCAGCATCACGTTCTCCGGCTTCAGGTCCCGATGCACGATGTTCTGGGCGTGTGCCTCGCCGACGGCGTCGCACACCTGCAGCACGATATGCAGCGCGCGTGGCAGAGGCAGGGCACCGCCTGCCGCTGCCAGACAGGAGCGGAGCGAGATGCCATCCAGGTGCTCCATCACCAGGTAGGCTTCGCCGCCGATGAGCGAGTCGGGCATGCGCGGCAGCTGGCCGGTCATCAGCACCTGCACCACGTTGGGGTGAAGCAGACGGCTCGCGACCTTCGCTTCCTGATGGAAGCGCCGGATCAGGGTCTCGTTGGTGAGTAGCTCCCGATGCAGGATCTTCACCGCGACGTCGCGGCCGATCCCCGATTGATGCGCCCGGTAGACGCGTCCCATCGCGCCGATGCCGATCAGCTGCTCCAGCCGAAACTGGCCCGCCAGCTCCAGCCCCAGGTAGGCGTCGTCCTGGAGCTCGGTCTTGCGGCCCCCGAGCGGAGCGCCATCACGCGGACAGAAGATGACGTCCGGGGCGTAGTTTTCCCCACAAGTCGGGCACGTCCGCCGCTCTCCCATCACACCCCTTGGCTACGCCGAGCCGCCGCACTCACAGAGTGGAGTAGTAGTACCTTCCCGAGCAGTCGGGTACCGCTAGAGTCGCTGGGAGACTCAGGTTTTCGT
>JAGQIY010000593.1 GCA_020430865.1 Myxococcales bacterium | reverse complement strand
GGTCTGCTTTCCCGCGTCGAGAACGCGCTCGGTATCGCCTGGGGTTCGACCGGGCACTACCGTCGGGCGATTGCCCACTACAGCAAGGCTGCGAAGCTAGCCGAAGCCTGCGGCGACAAGAACTCCGCAGGCAAGCATCACGGCAACATATCGATCAACCAGCGGCTGCTCGGCGACCTGGAGGCCGGTCTGGAGAGCGCGGAGCACGCCGTGAGTCACGCCAGAGCGGTCAGCGACACCCGACTCGAGGCGAACGCGCTGTGCAACCGCGGGCGCATCGAGCTCGAGCTCGGCCGCCTGGATCAGGCTCGCCTCAGCTTCACCAGCGCGATCGAGCTCGCAAACCGCGTGGAAATGATCTTCGTCGTCGCCGAGGCGGTCTGGGGTCTCGGCGTGGTCGAGCTCGAGACCGACAACCCGGCGAGCGCCGCGCGCTGCGCCGAGCGCGCGAAGCAGCTCTCGGAGCAGGGCTATGCGGTCACCCTGGGGTTGGCCGAGCGACTGCTGGGGAGCATCGCCCACGCACGCGGCGATGATCACGCGGCGCGCCGCCACCTGGCAGCAAGCGTGGATCAGCTGCGCCCCGCTGGAGAGCGCGACGAGCTCGCGGACTCCTTGATGGCCTTGGCCGACGTCATCCAGGACGACGCCAGCCAGGTCGAGCAGCTGAGGACCGAGGCGCTGTCGATCTTCCGCGAACTCGACATGCAGGGTCGGCTCCGCCGATTTGGGGGGTGAGATGCAGCCGAGGACCGCAATCGCCTTGGTTCACGCCAGCGTACTCCTCGCCCTGGGTTGCGCCAGTGGCACGCCAAGCGCGGCCTCGAGGAAAGAAGACTGTGTCAACGTCGAGCTCGATCCCTGCCCGCCCGCCTGCGAGGCGAGCGCCGAAGAGCTGCAGGGCAAGCCGTGCCCCGGCGTAGCGACGCGCATGATGATCGTGAGCTGCGCGACGCCGACTCACTTCTGCTCCTGTCAGGGGAAGTGGTACTGCTTCGAGCCGGAACCCAGAGACGACGACTGTGACTTGATCTGTCGATGAGCGTCAGTTCGAGAACACCTGGAACTCGGCGGCGCTGGAGTACGTCGCGTTGTACTGCTGGATCCCCACGTACAAGCCGACCCGGTACTCCCCCGGCGGAAGCTGGCAGCTGACGTCGACTTCCTTCCCCGACGAGACGTCGCACTGGACCTCGGGACCGCCACGCTTGGGGGTGGCGTAGGCGAGGAAGAAGCGCCCCAGTGGGTTCTCGATGCGTGCCCCGAAACGCTGCCTGACAGTAACCTGGGCACGCTTGGGCGTCAGCAAGGTCAGGCGGTTGTTGAAGAACCACGGCCTGAGAACCGGCTGGTCCAAAAATTCCGCACGGCTAATTTTTGGGGAACGCAGTTGCCACTTCGAATCATCGGGGAAGTGAGTGATCCCCATGACCTGGGGAGGCGCGAAGAGGTAGTCGGTGCTGTACTGCTTCTTGAACGTCGCGCCGCTCAGCGAGCCCGAGTCCCAGGTCGGATCGAGCAAGTACCAGGCGCCCTCGATCTGAGCCACGTTCCAGGCGTGACCGTTTCCCGAAGGAGGTGAGTTCCCGACCCGCGCGTCCCCAGTGACGTACAGGATCTTGTCTCCCGTGACCTTGCCCAGCGCCTCCAGGAGCTTGGCGTAGCCGGCGCACACCGCGAGACGGGTGCGCAGCACGGTCGGAGCATCCCAGGGAGGGTACTCTCCTGCGACGTAGCTCGGACCATCGTAGGCGATCCGATCGGCGACGTAGTCATGCAGCGCCTTGACCCGCATGAACGGATCCGGCTCATGAGCTCGGATGTAGTTGCCCACGGCCTGCACGCTCTGCTCTTCGCTCGCAGGAATGCTGTTCACCAACGGGTGAAGCGTGCGCGGGAAAGGATACTCGCGGCTTCGCGGCTGGCGCGTCGTCTCCGGTCGTGGCTGGGGCTCTGGCGCAGGACTCGGCGTGGGCGCGCCGCTCGCGCTCGGCGCCGGCGAGGGCTGCGGGTCGGGCTCGGGCGCCGCGCTGCTGCTGCTGATCGGCGTCGCGGAGCCAAGCTGCTGCCCCGCCTCGGGGTCCTCGACGAACTGCCCCTCTTCTTCGCCGACCCGAAACGGATTGTCGTGTGCGGCGTCGTAGAGGAACTCCAAGCCATCGGCAGCCACCAGCTTGAAGGAGCGGACGCCGTCGGCGAAGTCCCCGCTGGAGCCCTCCACGAACCAGTCCCCACGGGTCGCCAGTGCCGCGAACGCCTGGGTGGGATACCAGGCCGCCAGTACCGTGAGGAAGAGCGCGTTCAGGGCCAGCGTGCGCAGCACCCAGCGATCGCCTCGGGTGAGGATGCGCTCCTTCCCCCGCAGGTCTGCGCGCGCCTTCTCTCGCCTGGCTCGCCGACGCTCGGCGAGGCGTTCCCACACCCAGGGCCCCACGGGGAACAGCAACACTCCAGCCGCGAACGCGAGCCAACGCGGACCGTTGAGATAGGCTGCGATGCTCGAACCCAGCCAAACACCAAGCAGAGGGAGCAGGATCACGAGCGCCCACCACGACGCGCGCAGCGCGGACACCAGAATCAGCCCCACCACACGCTTCGCCGCCACGAGCACCGAGGCTAGACGAGGTGGCCGCAGGAATCGTTCAACTGATTCACACGACGCATCCAGATCCTTCTAATGGAAGTAATGAAGCGACGGGGTCACCCTGGCCTCGCTGGGTGGAGAGCGCCCGGCCGAAGGAGGCTCATCCGATGGTTTGCTCGTTCTTGAAGCGTTTGTCCTCGTCGTCCTCGGGCGCTCGGGGATCGGCGTCAGCCCTGGTGTTGCTCGCGGTCGCCTGCGGAGGCAGCTCGTCGTCCGGAGACACGAGCTCGGGCGGCGCTGCTGGTAGCAGCGGAAATGGCTCCGGAAACACTGGAGGCACGGCGAACGCTGGAGGCACGGCGAACGCTGGAGGCACGGCTGGCCACGGCGCCGAAGCCGGCGGTTCCGTCGGAGGTGCGGGCGGGGAGGGAGCAGCACCCAGCGGCGGCGCCGCTGGCGCGGGCAGCGGAGGCGTCGGGGGCGCGGGCGAGGAGTGCGTCGAGCAGATGGGTAGCGCTGGCTTCACGCAGGCGGACTGCAGCGATCTGGATCGGCTGCGCGTACGCAACCCACGCCTGGATCCGCCAGAGGGAGTGATCAGTGGCACCGCGGGCACTTTCCGCGTGGATCTCGCTGACGTCTCAGGTTTCGGCGTCAACTTCTACCCTGGCGTCGACTTCGAGTCGGACACGCCCGGTGTCACCGTCCACGACGAGCAGTTCTTTGCGGTGCTCGCCTGCAGCTCCAACCAGGCGACCACGACGGTGCAGGTCGACTCCTCGGTGCCCCCAGGGACGGAGGTGACATTGACGGCCTCGGTCTCGATGCTCAACCAGCAGTGCAGCGAAACCGATGACCTGAGCTACACGTTCAAGGTGCAGCTGGCGCCCTGAGCTCTTGCCAGGCAGCAGTCGCTCGGCAACGCTACGCAGCGTGCGGCCGAGCTTGCTCCTGACTCACGGCCACTGGGCCGCGCTCGCCGGGCTCGCACTGCTGGTCTGGTTGGGCTGGCGGGTGGCCGGGAGGCGCGGCGCGACGTCGGGCACGGCTCGGCGCCTGATCGGCGCGGCGCTCGCCGGCTCGCTCGCCATCGCCGTCGCTGGCGGGTACGGCTGGTGGTGTCTGACGCAGGCGCGAGGGAGCGCACCTCACCCCCCCTGGATCATCGAGCTGGGGGCGCTGACTCCCCAGCGTCACCGAATCATCCTCGCGGAGTTCGAGTCGGTGCGGAGCCGGGGCCGCGCACAGCTACCGGAGGGCTGTCTCTACACCTGCCCCGAGCGCAAGCCAGTCGAGCAGCGCCTGGTGGAGCGCTTGATCGCGCTGAGTCGTGCGACGGGGATCTGCGACGCCGATCCCCTGGTACCGCTCGCGGTCCTGGATCCGGCCCACACCCAACGCGTGGCGGAGCGCATGCTGGAGTGCGGCCCGAGTCCGGGGCTGCGGAGCCTGGCGCTGGAGCGCCTGGCCGACGAGGATTTCGAGCTCGCCAGCGACCTGTACCAGAACGCAGCCTACCTCTACGTGATTCAGCCACCCAATGCCGAGTGGGGAGCGCTCCGTAGCGAGGTGCTGGTGCACTGGCTCGCGCGCCGTGGGCAGCGCGCGGCCGACGCGCTGGGTCGCGCGAGGCACCTCACGGATGATCAGCAACGCCGGGTCGACTGCGCGCGCGACGCCTTGACCGTCGTGATCAAGGGTGTCGGGACGGATGCTGCTTCCGCACGGCTTCGCGCCGCGCGTGAGCTGGATGCGACGTGCGCGCTGATCGCTGCGAACGTCTGGCCCGAGGAAATGCAGGACGTGCTGGCGACGCTGGACCCCGACCGGCTTCGCCCGAACGCCCGCGCGATCCGTGCGGCCCTGATGCGCTCGACCAACGCGCCGCCTGGCTGTCCCACGGCTGACTACGACTACGGCGGCTTGGCGTTCTGGGATCTCCTGCCCGCGGCGACGCTGCTACCAATGCGACGAGCTCCCGAAGCCCAGGGACACACGAAGTCGGACGCCCTCGAGGACGAGCACTGCGCGGCCATCGCCGCCGCGCAGCTCGGAGACAGATGGCAGGCGAGGGCCTCCTTGACTCGCTCGCGAGCGACCGACGAGCTCGACATGTGGCGAACCGGCCTGTACTCGGTCGACGAGGCGGCCCTGGACCTGCTCGAGGGAAGACCCCTCGCCGCGCAGGCGGAGCTGGATCCCGAGCGACACCCAGGAGCGCCCATCGATCGCACGCGTATCCCGGCCCTGGTTCAATTTGCCCTACGGAAAACCAAGGAGCCACCGCTACCCAATCTGGATGCTGAACACTGCAGCCGCATCGGGTGCATCCTGGCCGCCGTCGACACCAAGCAACGACCCGAGCTCGAACGGCGGCTGCGCCGCGAGCTACACCAGGCGCGCCTCGAGCCGAACCCGGAGCGGCGGCTGTTCGCGCTCTCCTGGGCGCGCTGGTTGGCGATCGCCCTCGGCGATCAGGAGCTGGCGCTCTCCGCTGAGGCGAGCCAGGAGAAGGTGAAAGACATGGAGCCGGGCCTCTCGGCCGTGCTCGCGCTCCTCGAAGCTGGACCGGACGGCCTGCAGACGGGAAACTGAGCTTGCCCACGGCGACGGGACTTCCGCGGTGCCAGACCCGCAGTACACTCGGCCTGGGCTGGGCTGAACGAGCGGAAGGGTTGGGGGTGAGACGCGATGTTGATGCGCTGCGAGAACTGCGGAGCGCCGCAGGAGTTCGACGAGCTGACGCAGGTCACCGAGTGCGACTACTGCGGCCAGAACAACTTCGTGCAGCGCCCTGGGGAAACGCGGACGTCCGCGTCGCCGGAGCATTGTCCTGGCTGCGGCTACCGGCTCTTCGGCGCGCGCACCTCGAACGGCTTCATCTGGGGCTGCGGCCACTGCGGCGGCGTATGGCTCGACCTGGCCAACTGCAAGACGCTCGCCGCGGGCTCGAACACCGAGGTGGTCGAGATGGCGAAGCGCGCCGCCGGCAACGCCAGGCTCCGAGGCCAGGACGCGAAGGTGCCGCGCGCCTGCCCAGTGTGCGACGAGCGGATGCACATGACGCCGATCCTCGGAGGGATCCGCACCGTGGACGCCTGCCCTCAGCACGGCTCGTTCTTCGACCCGGGTGAGATCCAGGAACTTCATCGAAGCTTCGACGCCTACGCCAACAAGCCGGCCCGCCAGACGCATCTCACGCCGTCCAGGCGCGACTGGAATCACACCCCTGCAACCGACGCGGAGCTCGCCGCATTCGCCGCCGCCGTGAAGAAGCCGAACCACGACGATGCTGACGTGAAGGCGCTGTTCACGGGGGGCGTGATGTTGCTGTCTATCCTCGCGGCGGCGAGCGACGACTAGCCGATCGCCGACCGCCAGCTACGATCGCTGGTGCGGCGCGATGCAGGCCTCGAACTCTTCCGCCCGCCGCCCACGTCAGCCAGGCGAAAGCACCGCTTGCCCGGTCTTCTTACGCAGAGCGGCAATTCTGCGTCCTCACCCCCGAAAACCTACCAACCGTTTGAACGGGAGCCATCGGGCACATAGGATGCGTTCGTGAAGCGGCCCCTGATTGCATTGGTCCTGCTCGGTTCCCTCGCGGCGCTGAGCGGTTGTAGTGACGAGACCTTCGAGTCCTCCTCCGAGGAGCTCGCGACCTTCGAGGTGCGAGAAACCGTGGAGCAGCTGATGGTCACTCACGCGGCGGCTGGCAGCGAGCTCGTGGTCCAGGACGAGGGCGGCAACGAGGTCGCCCGGGGCACTGCGGACGATCTGGGCAGCCTGATGTTTCGAGAGTTGCCGCCCGGAAAAGGCTACCGGGTAGTCGACGAGGCCAGCGGGTTGAGGAGTCGCGCCCTCGAGGTTTGGGAACGAGACGGTCACAAGCCCGATCAAGACTTCTACTCGTCCCAGCAGCTGGTGCCGGGCAACAACTACATCGAGACCCGCGACGGCACGAAGCTCAGCGTCTACATCACCCTGCCGGGGCCGATCGAGGAGGGCCCGTATCCCACGATCGTGAACTACTCCGGCTACAACCCCTCGGAGCCAGGTGGCCCGCTGGACCTCGGCGTGCCGACCACGCTGTGCAATCAGTTCCCGACCATCTGCGACGCGCCGAAGGATCCCAGCGCGATGATCGGCTCCTTCATGGGCTACGCGACCGTGGGCGTGAACGTGCGGGGCACCGGTTGCTCTGGTGGGGCCTACGACTTCTTCGAGACCATGCAGGTGCTGGACGGCTACGAC
Source organism: Myxococcales bacterium (assembly GCA_020430865.1). Next base: position 8,331 of record JAGQIY010000593.1, on the reverse strand, counting down.
GTGATCGAGACCGTCGCCGCGCAGCCCTGGGTGCTCCACGGCAAGGTGGGCATGACCGGGCTCTCGTATCCTGGCATCTCGCAGCTGTTCGTGGCCCAGACCACGCCGCCGCACCTCGCGGCGATCACGCCGCTCTCGGTGATCGCGGACACGGCTTCTTCGACGCTCGCCCCCGGCGGTATCTACAACGACGGCTTCGCGCTGGCCTGGGCGGACAACGTGCTCGACGGGGCGAAGCCCTTTGGGCAGGGCTGGGAGCAAGCGCGCGTCGACGAAGGCGACGACGTATGCGCCGAGAACCAGCTGCTCCATGGGCAGGCGGTGGACGCGGTGGCCAAGGCCCTGAACACGCCGTACTACGACCCGAAGGTCACCGACCCGCTGAACCCGAGCCTGTTCGTGCAGCAGATCGACGTGCCGGTGTTCGTCGCAGGCGCGTGGCAAGACGAGCAGACGGGCGGGCACTTCCCCGCCCTGTTCGACAAGTTCACGAGCGCGCCGGTGCACAAGTTCACGGTCTACAACGGCGCGCACATGGACGGCTTCGCCCCTCAGATCCTGTCCGAGTGGAAGACCTTTCTGGACCTCTACGTCGCTCAGACCATCCCCAAGGTCGACCCCACGCTGCGCGCCGCTGGGCCGGTGCTCTTCGAGCAGATCTTCGGGGCCTCCGTGGAGCTCGGCCCGGATCGCTTTGCAGACTACGGCAGCTGGGAAGAGGCCAAGGCCGCCTACGAGGCCGAGGACGACCTACGCGTGATCTTCGAGGTGGGCGAGAAGGCAGGAGGCACCCCCTACGCGCCCGAGGGCGCCTTCGAGGAGCGCTTCGCGTCCTGGCCGATCCCCGGCACCGAGCCGATGCGCTTCTACCTGGAGCCCGACGGGAGCCTCGGGGAGACGCCGCCCAGCAGCGGGGATGACTCCGGCTCCTCCTTCGATTTCGACAAGGAGCTGTCCCATGTCACGAACATGAAGGGGGACAACCCGGGAGTCATCGACCCGGACTGGACGTGGACGACGCCGCCCGACGGAGACGCGATCGCCTTCGAGACTCCGGCGCTCGACGAAGACCTGGTGTTCGTCGGCCACGCGAGCGCGGATCTGTACGTGCGCTCCACGGCGGACGACGCGGACATCCAGGTCAACGTCACGGAGGTCTTGCCTAGCGGAAACGAAGTCTACGTGCAGAGCGGGCAGCTGCGGGCGAGCCAGCGCAAGCTCGCGAGCGACGCCACGGAGCTGCGCCCCATCCAGACCCACCTGGAGAAGGACGCCTCGCCGCTCCCCGCGGGCCAGTGGGAGCTCGCGCGCGTCGAGATCCTGCCCTTCGGCCACGTGTTCCGCAAGGGCTCCAAGATCCGCATCCTGATCAACACACCCGGCGGAAACCACGCTCGCTGGACGTTCATCCTCAAGGATCTACCCGCCGGCACGGTGCACTCCGTCGCCCACTCGATGATGTACCCCTCGAGCGTCGTCTTCAGCCACCTGCCGCAGGTGACGGCACCAGCGCAGAGCGAAGAATGCAGCCTGCGCGCTCAGCCGTGTCGCCAGTACATGACCATCGACAACACACCGTTCGTGCCCTGAGTTCTCCCCCAGGCGCCGCCTCACACCCAAGGTCGCGGCGCCTTCAGCCGCTTCCACAGGAACGCCGCATACGCGTGGGGCAGGCGCTCGTAATCACCGCGGGGAAACGCATCCTCCAGGAAGGCGCGGCGCACGCGCCTGGCGGTGTCCCCCCGGCGCTCGAGGCTGAAGCGCCGGGCCAGCTGTTCGTCCAGGGCGCGCATCTGCTTGGCGTGGGAAGCCAACAGTGACCTTCCAGGTCGTAGCGCGTCTGCCGGGGATCCTGCTCGGTGACTCCGCGTGCTGGAAGGTCAGCGCGGCGCCGTGATCGATCAGCCAGTGCTGGCCGTGCCAGCTAAGCAGGTTCGGGTTCCGGAGCGAGCGATCCATGTTGAGCGCCCAGGCGTCGAGCCAGAGCACTCGCGCGGCGATCTCCATCGACGCGCGCGAGCTGATTGGCAGGCAGCTCTTCGGCTCCCTCCAGGAAGCGCAGCCCGAGGTTCTTGCCTGCGTCGGACCCGCCCCGCCTCGAACTCCGGCAACGCCGCTGGAGGGGAGCGGCCCATCAGGCGTTCGCGCGCGGCGTGAAGCGCACGATGGGTACTCGATCGGCGAAGCCTCGAGCGCCAGCCAAGGTCACGGGCTGCTGGGTCCCCGTGCACATCTTCGAGAGCTTCCTGTAGGCGGTGGGGTTGCGCTTGCCGTAGTCGTGGAGCACCTCGGCGGCTTCGTCGAGGTCCACACGCTCGGCGTGGACAGTCATCTGACGTTTCCCTACGGTAATTTCTACATCGGGGTGCGCCTGCAGGTTTCGAAACCAGTTGGAGGACTCGCCCCAGCCCGAGGCGACATAGAAGGTGTCGCTGGCCGTGTCGTGCTTAACCACTTCGATCACCGTGCGCCGCTCCTCACCGCTCTTGCGACCGATGTGGCGCAGGTACAGGAAGCGCTGCCCCAGGAGCCAGCCCAGGTGGGCGCGGTAGAGCCAGATCGGCGCGCGCAGGAGGGCGCGCATGAGCCCGCTCGGCGGCTGCTTGTCGACCGTTCCCGGCATGCGGCGAGTATCGGCCTCACCCTCGGCGGATGCAAACCGCGGCTCTGGACCGCCGTGCTCGCAGCACCGCTCGCGCTACAGCGACTCGCAGCAGCGCGCGCCGAGGCTGTAGTCGTAGTAGTCGGGTCGATGCACGGTGATGCGAGCCTGGCAGCCGTGGGGCGTCTCCCGGGCGTAGAAGCCTCCGAGGAACACCCCCGAGTCGTCGTCGATCCACTCGTCGAGGCCGCCCACCATGTCCATCACCGCGTCCTCACCCCAGGCGCTGCGGCACGAGGGGTGTGAGCCCGTGAGAGACAGCAGGCGCTCGCCGCGGAACTCCACCTGGTTCAGCCGCGGATCGCGGTGGCCGAGCCCGCTCGCGCCGTGGAGCAGCGGCGCAGGATGCTGAGGTGCGTTCAGGTCGCAGGCTCCGGGCACCAGCGTGTCACCGTACGGGTGGCGGGTGTTCGCCTCGGAACGACATGCCTTGAGCCACTCGCCGTGGCGACACAGGCGCTTGCCCGCGTTCTCACACGCGCGCCGCGCGGACGCCAGGTCGAGGTAGGCGTTGGGTACGACGCCGGGCCGCGACTCCGCGCGGATATCGAAGTCTGCCTCGGTCTCCCAGGCGGGCAGCTCCGGTAGCGGGATCTGTCTTGCGCTCCACGGACCGACGCGCCCGCGCTTGCTCTCCCACTCCTTCCGATCTCGCAAGGCGAGGAAACGGGTCGGGTGGTAGTACGGCGACACTCGGCGGCTGCCCCGGTGCTCGAACAAGGAGATCTCCCAGCGGTCGATGCAGAAAGCGCTGCCCACCTCGACCATCTCGGCTGGGCAAGGGCGCTCCCTGCGCGCTGGGGAGGGGGGCGGCGCGCTGATCGGCGCAGTCTCCGCGTCCCGCTGTGAACTCGGGCTCATCCGAACGCCCGGCGGCGCCGCGCCAGAGAGACACAGCGCCGTCAGCAGCGGGACGACCAGGCGACTGGAGAGCACGGCATCCGCAGTCTGCCGGACCGCGACCCCTGCGGACAAATCAGCGGGAAACGCTCTCGCGTCAGGCCTCGATCACGCCGCCGGTGCAGGCTCCGCAGCCAGGTCCGTTCAGCTCGATGGGCTCGTAGGTGACGTTGATCTTCTGGTCATAGAGCACGCTGCCGTCACTCGCGCTGACCTCGAAACCCCAGAGCGCGGACTCCACGTCGGGCAGGGGCTCGTAAGTGTAGCCAGAGAGCGTCGCCCCATCGGCCGTCTCACGCCACTCGACGTGGGCTCGTTCGCTCTCGCCGCGCCACACGCCATCGCTCACCGCCTTCAAGACCACCTCACTGCACCTGTCCTCTTCACATATCCGCACGGTTTTGGGTTCGGCGCTCCCGGCGGAGCTGGTGGTGAGATCGAACTGCAGGCCGCTGCAACCAAGTTCGGTGCAGTCGTCGGATGAGCAGCCGGAGACCAGAGGGAGCACGAACAGACTCGCGGCAATCAGGAAGCGAAGGGATCGCATGCCGCGCACTCTACGCAGCCCGGACAGCGTTTGCCCAGAGCATTCGTGACGCCTGGCGGACGCGCGGGCGCACTTCGCCGCGCCTCGAGTGAGGTCATGACTCCTGCAGCTCGTCCTCGCCGGGACCGGCCACGACTCCCTCACGCTGAAGACGACGCAGGACGAGCCACGCAGCGACGGACCAGGCCAAGCCCAAGCACCACCCGGCGAGCACATCCGTGGGGTAATGGCGGCCGAGGTACACGCGGCTGAAGCCGATCAACCAGGTGAGCCCCAAGGCCACTACCATGCAGTAGATCCGCGCCCGTCGACTGGCGATCACCCGGGTGAGCAGGCCGCCCAGCGTCGGGTACACCGCCGCGGCGATCAGCGAGTGGCCACTCGGGAAGCTGAAGCTATCCAGCGCGAACGCTGCTTCCATTGCCAGCGGTCGAGGGCGCTGCCACACGCCCTTGAGCCAGTAGGTCGTGAACGCCGCACCCAGAATGCACACCACGAAGACCAGCGCCGTACGGGGGTGGCGGATCACCAGCAGGTAGCCCAGGATCACCAGCGTCAGCAGCGCCACTACCGGTCCGCTGCCGAGTGCAGAGAACTGTTGCAGGACGCCGAGCATCCAGCTCGGGCCCACGGGCGACTCGAGCTCGGGTCCCCGGACGAGCTGGATCAGCCGGTCATCCCATCCGCTGAGTAGCCCGGCCGATCCGGCGCCGCTGGCGAGGGAAGCAAACAAGCCGAGCAGCACCGCGATCAGCGCGACCGCGATCAGCGTCGAGCGATCTCGGGTAGGCTCAGGGGACTGGGGCACCCAGAGGTTATAGCGTCGCGGCGAGAGGGGGACAGAGCAGTGCTGAGCAGGAACCCAGGCAGGCGCGGCTGGACCGCCTCGGCGGTGAGCCGTGCCACACCGCCGCCGGCACTGGATGGGCGCGGTCCTCCGCGGACGATCACGATGACGCGTCGTGTCTCCCTCCCCCTCCTCACCGCATCGAGTCTGGGTCTCTGCCTCAGCTGGGCCTGCGCGAACCCTGCGTCGCCTGGCGCCGCCCCGGCCGCGCCGCCTGCTGCACCTGGCAACGAACCGGGACCGGCTGCCACGCCCGTCGTGCCAAGCGTCCTGGCGAGCGCCAGGAAGGCTCCCGACAGCACAGAAGTCGGCCGTCCACCCCCGCCGGCCTGTGAGGCTGTCCCAACCACCGCACCTTTGAGCTTCGAACAGGAGACACACCTGCTCGACAGCCCGCGAGACCCCAGGCTCATTACTATACGGAAACATCTGGACCGACTCGACGCGCGGCCGGACGCCGCCTGCAGCGTCGGGCACAACGACGGCCGCCTGTTCGCGCTGCGCTGCTACTTGATCGCGACCAGCGCCGACGGAGCCGCTCGCCCTGGCGGTATGGAGAGCCATGTCTTCGAGTGGAACGGCAAGAGCTTCGAACCCCTGACGCTCGAGAGCCTGCTGCCTGGCGCGGGAGGGCTCAGTGGCGTGCTCGAAGGGGCCTGCAAGGTCTCGACGCCTCCCGGCGCCGACATGGTGCGCCTTGGCGCGAAATCCCTCGACTTCGTGTTCGGGCTGGCACCGATGATGCAGTCCAGCTGCTCCATCGACTATCTCGAACACGCCGCCTGGGTGGGCTGCGGTCCGCTGGCGTATCGCGCGGGGTTCGCCGCGCGCGCGCCGGCCCCGGACACGGCGACCTCCGAGCCCCTCGGCTGGGAGTCGGGGCGGGTGATGGGCCGTCTGCAGACTCAGCAAGAGCTGGTCGCCACCATCAACGAACGCCTGCATGGCTTCGACCAGGCCGCCAGCTCCGGATACGATCTGCGGGAGTGCACGGTGCTGCTCAACACGCCCGAAGTGATCAGCCTGCGCTGCGCAGAGAACATCACAGACGTGCGGCTGCGGTTGAACTACTCGGTCGCGAGCGGCGCGGAGCTCGACGCCGCCGCGCTGAAGCGCACCGTGGGCGGGGCCTTCGAGCAGCGGGTGGCCCGAGCCTGCGCCAAGGACTACGGCGCGCGGCGTGGCGCGAGACCGTTGCGACCTCCGGTCAAGTTCAGCCTGTCGGACCTCAGCCAGTTCGAGCTGACCAGTGCCGGGCTCCGCTTCTTCGTCAAGCTGCCCGTGCGTGACAGGGACGGCACTCCGGTGCCGCTCGATGCCAGTTGCCAGGTGCCGTTCCCGGCGCTGAAGCTCAGCCTGAAGAAGCTCGGAGCGGTCAAGCCCGCGCAGTGACGTGCGGCGTTCCCCGGTGAAGCGGCGACCGCGCTAGCCCAGGGCGCCGCTCCGTCGGCTCCTGCGACGCGTGCCTCGACGAGGTCGAGTGCCTCGAGGAACCGCCGCCGTCGACCCAGCGACGTTCGGCGAACGGCCACCCCGCCAGACCCAGCCCGCCTTCCCGAGATTCACCTCAGGCCCCGAACCGATCCGTCGTTGTTCTTGACTCGGCTCAGCCGCACGAGTTGAGTTCGAGCGTGGCGACGGGTGTCGACAAGTCCAAGATCTTCCTCCTGACCATCCCGGGCATGTTTGCGTGGGGGTTCGTCATCGCCGGCTTCGCGACGGACAATCAGACGCTGCTCGGGATCGGTGGAACCATCATGATCGGAATGGTCGTGGTTGGGCTGACCTTCAAGGCGATCCAAGCCTCCAAGGCGAGCAAGGAGAAGCGCGAGCTCCTGGCCAGGGGGGAGCCAGGCACCGCGAAGGTATTGAAGATCTCCAGCCGTGGCGGCGGCATCAACGACCACCCCCTCGTCCAGTTCGAGCTCGAGGTGACCTTCAAGGGTGAAACGTACAAGGGCTTGACCGAAGCCATCATCGATCAGCTCGCGGTTCCCCGCATCCAGCCGGGCTGCGAGATCAAGGTCGTCGTCGACCCGCAGGACCGCTCGAGCATACTGATCGACGCAGAGCTGACTCCGTACGGATATAACTCTTGACTGAGGCTCCTCTACTCGAGACCCGAGGCCTGACCAAGTCCTACGGCGATCGACAGGTCGTCAGCCAGCTGGAACTCGTCTGCGAGGCGGGCTCCGTTCTGGGCCTGCTCGGGCCCAACGGTGCCGGGAAGACCACCACCCTTCGCATGCTCTACGGCTTCATCGAGCCTGACGCTGGGGAGATCCGCTATCAGGGGAGGGACTTCCGCGCGGAACGCACGGCGCTCAAGCGCATCATCGGAGTCTGCACCCAGGACGACACGCTGGACTACGACTTCAGCGTGGAACAGAACTTGAAGGTCTACGCCGGGTACTTCAACCCCCGGGTGCCCAGAGTGAAGCAGCGCGTGGAGCAGCTCCTCGAGCAGTTCGATCTGGTCCAGTATCGCGATGCGTCTCCCCATGCCCTGAGCGGCGGCTACAAGCAGCGGCTACTGATCGCCCGCAGCATCGTGCATCACCCGAGGATCCTGTTCCTGGACGAGCCGACCACGGGGCTGGATCCAGCCGCGCGCGTGGCGGTGTGGGAGCTGGTGGACCAGCTGCGCAGAGCGGGAATGGGAGTCATCCTGACGACGCACTACATGGATGAAGCCGAACGACTTAGCGACGAGCTGGTGGTGCTCCGGGAGGGCCGTGTCGCCGCGAGGGGACTGCCCCACGAGGTGCTGGGAAGTCTGCTGGGCGAGCACGTACTGACGCTACGCAGCGACCTCCCGGAGCGCGCGCGCGTGCTCGAGCTGCTGCAGGAGATGGACCTACCGACACACAAGGTACTGGGCGACGTCCTCGCGCCAGTTACCGCGCGGCAATTAGCCGACATCAGCGAACGCCTCCCCGACGTGCGTCTCACGGTGCGTCCTCCGAACCTGGACGACCTCTTCCTCGAGCTTGCGCGAGGCAGCGGAGGCAGGTCGTGAGGTACTGGCTCGAGGTCCTGGACTGGCGTTCCCTAGCCGTGCTGCGGCGCAACGCGCTGGTCTACTTGCGCAACTGGCGCACGGCGTTCTTCCCCCCGGCCATGGAGCCCGTGGTCTTCTTCCTGGCCTTCGGCCTCGGCCTGCGCGGCTACGTCGGGGATCTAAATTACCGCGGGGCAACGATTTCCTACGCGACCTACGTGGCCCCGGGACTGATTGCGTATACCGCCTTTGGCACGCCCTTCTATGAGTCGCTGTACTCCGCCTACGTGCGCATGTTCTACCAGAAGACCTGGGATGGCATCCTGGCCACGCAGGTGGAGTTGCCGCACCTGGTCTGGGGGGAGATCCTCTGG
>JAGQIY010000592.1 GCA_020430865.1 Myxococcales bacterium | reverse complement strand
GGCGGCGCTGATGGTGCTGACCGTTCTCACGGTCAGTGTCACTCACTTCGACATGGGCTACACCGTGAACCTGGTCGTCGCGATGGTGATCGCCACCATCAAGGCATCCCTGGTCATGCTGTTCTTCATGCATCTCTGGTGGGACAAGCGCTTCAACGTCCTGATCTTCCTCGGCTCGTTCCTGTTCCTCGCGTTGTTCGTAGGGCTCACCGTCAACGACCGCGGGGAGTACCAGCAGAACATCAACGCCTACGACGACGCCAAGGCGCAGTAAGTCGCGCACCACGCGGCAGCGCAGAGAGCCCGGCTTAGGTCGGGCTCTCCGCGTTTGTTACCTGGTGTCGCGACGACTGCAAGCCGACGGGGTCTTCCTCGGGCTGTGGCGTCGTGTCGTAGTGCGCTGCTAGACGGATCGTTGGGGGGTGAGAGAGAACTGGTGGTCCAGCTTGCGAACCTGGGCACGCACCAGAGCCAGCGCCAGCACTCCGATCACCAGGTTGGCGATGGTGACTCCGAGGAACATGCCGTAAAGGCCCTGAACAGCGGCGCCAAGCAACGCCAGAGGTACCGCCAGCACGAACAGCCGCACGACGATCACGAGCCCCGCGTTCAAGGGTCGGTTGATGCCGTTGAAGACGCTGACCGCGAACACCGAGAGCCCGTAGGCGCCGTAGCTCACGGGCACGAGGCGCATGTACCACGCGGCGGGTGTCACCACGTCGCCCTCGCCGCTGAACCAGCCGGCGATGAACGGGGCCGCCAGACCGAGCACCAGCGCAACCCCTAACCCCCAAACCAGACACGCCTTCGAGCCGAACTTTAGTGCCTCGCGGATACGTTCGCTCTTGCGCGCTCCGAAGTTCTGCCCAGCGAACGGTGTGGCCGAAGCGCTGATGGCGATGATTCCGATCATCGAGAACGACTCGACCCGGGTGCCGACGCCATACGCCGCCACCGCGTTGTGCCCGAACCGCGAGGCGATGCGGGTCAGCACGGCAGCGGCGATGGGCACCAGCATGTTGGTGGCGGCTGCAGGGAGTCCAATGCTCAGGATGTGCTTCCACGAGCCGAGGACGCCCGCCGGCTTCAGGTACTTCGCGGACAGCATCTTTTCGCGCCGGGTCAGGATCCAGAAGGCTGCGACGAAGGTGACGACCCAGGAAATCACTGTCGCCAGCGCCGCCCCCTGCAGCTCCAGGCGCGGGAACGGTCCGATGCCGAAGATCATCAGCGGATCGAGGATCACGTTGAGCCCCCCAGCGAGCATCATGATCAAGCCTGGCGTCTTGGTGTCACCGGTCGCACGGATGCAGCTGTTGCCCACCATGGGCACGACCAGGAGGCCCACGCCCAGGTACCAGGGCACCATGTAGGCCTTGATCATGGGCATCAGCTCGGGACCTGCACCAAGGGCCGTGAACAACGGTTCGAGTGTCAACAGGCCGAGCGCGGCGACGGCGATCACGATCAAGAACGCCAGCATCAGACCGTGGGTCGCGAGGCGCGTGACCTTCTGCTCGTCCCCCTCGCCGATCGCGCGGGAGATCACCGACATCACGCCGATACCCATACCCATGGACAGGCTCATCACGGTGAAGACGATGGGAAACGTGAAGCTCATCGCCGCCAACGGCTCGGGTCCGAGCTGCCCCACGTAGACGGTGTCCACGACGCCGAACAGGATGACCGCTCCGATGCCGAGCGCCATGGGGATCGCAAGGCGCGTCAACGTCGGACCAACTGGCCCCTGAGTGAGATCGCGCTTCGAAGCGGTCGGGGTAGCGGTGGGCTCTCGGGAGGCGCCAGCACCGGTCTCGTCGACCGACGCGGTCTCTGGCGTGGGGGATGAGGCGGACAACACCAGCGTTCGTAGTGTCGCGCCGGCCTGCTCGCAATGCGAGATCGCTATCGGGGTCGGGACAGTCGCAAAACCCAGCGGAAGACAGCGGAAGACAGCGCGCGGCGCTACTTCTGCTCGCTGAGCGACACCAGCGCGTCAACCACGCGATCCATGCGGCGGCGCACGCCCGCGTGATCCGCAATGCCGTTGACCAGGATGCTGAAGGCGTATGGCTCCTTGCCGTCCCGCAGCACGAAGCCGCTCAAGGCGACGACTCGCGCGAGAGTCCCCGTCTTGGCGCGCACCACCCGGCGCTTGCGGTGGTTGCGCAAGCGTGAGCGCAGCGTACCGTCGACACCGCCAATCGAGAGCTGGGCGACGAACTCCGCGGACAACCGAGGATCTCTGTAAGCATGACTCAGCACGCGGGTCAGGGTGGCCGCGCTGAGACGGTTTGCGTCGAACAACCCCGAGCCGTTGAGGATGACATCCGCGGACTGCCCGCTCATGGCGGGAGCCGCAGAGCCGCCTAGAGCCGCAGAGCCGCTGGGCGCCGGAGCGGTCCGTGAGCCCTCGGGGGTGACCTGAGCCAGCCACTCGGAGACCTGCACGGCGGCCTGCTTGAACGTCGACGGCTCTCCTGGGTTGGCGTGAGCCGCGATCGCCTTGAACACCATTTCTGCGTAGAAATTATCGCTGTCCTTGCCGAGGCGTTGAACGAGCACGTTGAGCGGCGCCGAGGACACATGGACGAGCTCACGTTTCTCGCCCGAGCCCCCCGGCTTGACCTTCCCCTTGATCTCCACGCCAAGGCTCTCCAGCGCGTGCGCCAAGGCGAACCCTGCCAGCAGCGTCGGATCGTCGACGCGCTTGCTGAAGCGCTGACGGGGCAAGCCATCCGCGATGTGGCCGTCCAGGTCGGCGCGCAGCTTGTTTCCGTCCGGCGCAAGGCGCAGCTGAATGCTCTGCCCCTTGCCCTGCTCATCGCTCCGCACGTGACCGCTGACGTTGACGAAGCCAGGAGGATCGAACCAGATGCGCGCAGGCTTGCCAGGCGCCGTCGGCACGACGTTGAGTGTGACGGTGTTCTCGTCGAGCGCCACCGCGCTCACCGGCGCGCGGAAGTAGGCCCACTCGTTCGGTTGCTGGTCGAACGCCGGCGGCACGTACTGACCGTCGAACCGGCTCTGATCGACGAGGACGTCGCCATCGACCTGACGCAAGCCGCTCTGCACCAGCGCCGAGGCCAGGCGCCAGACATCGCCCATACCGAACGATGGATCACCGTCCCCTCGCAGCACGAGTGAGGAGGAGTGCGTGTCATTCAGGTCGCCATACACTCCCGTGCGGAAGCTGAAGTCGGGCCCGAGCAGCTCGAGCGCCGCTGCGGCCGTGACCACCTTCATGTTCGACGCGGGGTTCAGCGCCAGTTCGTCATCCACGCCCGCGACACGCTGCCCCGTCTCCACGTCGAGCACACGAAGGCTGAGCTTGCCCTTGCCTTCCTTCACCCAGCTCCTCAGCTCGTCGATGCGCGCGCTCAAACTGGCGGCGGCCGGATCGGACTGCTCGGCGACCACCTCGGGTGCCGGATCCTGCGTCCGCAGCAGCGCTGCGCCCATAGATGCGACCAGCACCGCCGTCGTCAGCCACGCGTCTCGATTACGCATGCGCCAGGTTCTAGCATCTGATACGGCGAACGGGTGACGTGGGGAGCCGCTCTGGAACACATTGCGCGTCGCCTGACGTTGCCGTTGCTGTTGGCATCACTCAGCGCATGCACTCCCAGCGAGACGACCTCCGAAGCGCCTGAACAGCGGGCACTGGAGATCGTCGTGCCCACGGAATTCAGCTCTCTCGATCCGCGTTTCACCACTCGCGCCCTGGACATCAAGGTCACGCGTCTCGTGCACGCGGGACTCGCAGGCCTCGATCCAGATACCCTGGAACCGGTTCCGCTGGTGGCCAAGGGCTGGAGCTGGAGAGACTCCCGCCACCTTGACGTGGAGCTCAGACCTGGCCTGAAATTCCACAGTGGTAAACCTCTCGAGGTCAGCGACGTGTGCGCGACGTTGAAGGCGCTCGCAGACGAGCGCCTTGGTAGCCCTCATCGCGTCGTCGCCGAGTCCATCGGTGCCTGCTTGGACCTGGGTGAGAGCCGCCTGGAGCTCACGCTGGCCAATCCCCGTGCCACGCTGCTCTCGGACCTGGAGGTCCCCATCTTGCGCGCGGACCAGGCGGCGAGCGACCAGCGCACGACGGGAGCTCTGGATGGCCTCGGCCCCTACTCCATCGCCCACTTCGACTGGGGCGAGGTCGACCTAAGAGCCGTTCCGGGACAGGCGGCTGCGCTCGGTCTCGTCGAGCGTGCTCCCTCACCCCCAGAACCCGGGGAGGGGGCCGCAGTGACCGATCCGGCGTCCCATCTGGTGATCCGCACGGTAAGAGACGAGAACGCCCGCGCCCTGCGCTTGATGGCCGGGAGCGCCGACATCGCTCCCAACGCCATCTCCGCGACCATCCTGCCAGCCCTGGCCAAGCGCCCCGACCTCCAGGTGCGGTCGCGCTCCGGAGCCAACGTGACCTACATGTTGTTCCAGAACGACCGCCCGCCGACCAACGACCGCGGGTTTCGCAAAGCCATAGCCAGCGCCATCGATCGCCAGCTACTCGTCGACTCGTTGCTGGCAGGGAAAGCAGAGGTGGCGAGCGGTCTGTTTCCTCGTGGACATTGGTCTGCTGACCCTGAGGCGAAGCCAATTCCCTACGATCTCGAGACGGCGAAGCCTACGCTGAGCGCAGCGCCACCCATCACCCTCACGACGAGCACCGACCGCGCACGGCTGACCATCGCCAGAGCAATCGCCCAGATGCTAGAGGATGCAGGGGCAAAGGTACGAGTGGTCGCGTTGGATCTCGGCGTGCTGCTCAAGCGCCTGGATTCGGGCGACTTCGAGCTCGCGATCCTGCAAATGCCAGAACTCACGGAGCCCAATATCCTCAACTGGTTTTTTAATCCGCATGGAATTCCAGGAGAAGGGGGTGAGGGCAAGAACCGAGCGCGCTATCGCAGCTCTGAAGTCGGCACCTGGCTCGATCGCGCCAGCGCGTCGAACTCGCGGGACGAGCGCGCCGGCTTGTACCTCGAGATCGCACGTCGGATGGCGAAGGATCTGCCAGTGCTCCCGCTATGGCACGAAGACCAGGTCGCGGTGGTCTCCACACGCGCGAGCGGCTTCGCTCTCGACGCGATCGGTCGCTGGGGCGCCCTCGCAGGTCGCCCGGAACCAGCATCCCCTGCGGCCAACTGAGTCTTTC